>JASLCY010000056.1 GCA_030151925.1 Oligoflexus sp. | reverse complement strand
CGAATCAAGGCCCCTGGCTCAAACGCGAAGACGAGCTGAGCTTTCAGCATGCAGGCCCCAAGTTTCGCAAGCTCCTCGCGCTCGCTCCGCACATCGGCAGGGCCGAGCGGATCGTGAGCCTCGGAAGCGCACGCTCAGCCTTTCTTTTCGGGCTCGCGGCCCTGGCCCGCGAACTCGGTAAGGACCTGACGCTTTACCTCCTCGAGTCCACGCCTCTGCAGGACTTCGGCATGGACGCATTTTACGCCAACGCCTGGGCCGGCTGCACCGTTCACTGGGTGAAACGCGAGGCCTGGCCCGAGCTTCCCGCCAAGCTGCGGACCAAGCTCCCCGAGGGCACGTTCCTGATCCCCGAAGGCGGCGCTATGCCCGAAGCCTTCGCGGGGACGCTGACGCTGCCTCTCGACCTCGTCCGGCAGTTTACGGAGCGCTCCTTCACCGATCTCTGGAGCGACGTCGGTTCGGGTTACACCGCTCAGGTGCTCCTCCTGGGGCTTGGAACGCTCTGTGAGGCCCCGCCTCACGTTCACCTCGTCCTGTGCGCGGGGACTCCCGAGGGCTTCGCCCAAGGGCTTCAGGACCGCCTCCAGGAAGCCGAGAGCGTCTATCCCGCCCTCGACTGGCAAGCGGCGGCTTACACGACCTATAGGCCTGTTACGGCCGCGGCCTACGGCTCGACCAATCAGACCGTCTGGTCGAAGATCGAAACCTTCCATCGCGAGACGGGCGTGATCCTCGATCCGATCTATACCGCCAAGCTCCTTCTCACCTATGAAGCCCAGCCGACCCCGAGCGGCACAACGCTGCTGATCCACTCGGGCGGCGGGTTGAATAATTTTGGTTTTATGAGGAAATGGCACGGAGTTTGAATCGCTCTCCAGAGGACTGCCCGCTCTTCCCGCGGCGAACCTGGAGGTTGTCATGCATGAGCCCTATATCACGATAGAGGACGTGAAACGGCCGATGAGGCACGCGCCGTTTTCACCCGAGAGAGAACCGAGCCTTCATTTCCTCGACGCGATCATCGGCACCTGGAGCATCCGCGGCACGGATGGGCTGATGGGGACGCAGACCTACGAATGGCTCGAAGGCGATTATTACGTCGAGCACCATTGGCGACACGTGGTTCAGGGTAAGCTCCATAGCGGTTTCGCCCTGATCGGCTACGATGACGAGAACGACGAGCTCTTCGTGCAGATGGGCGACAACCTCGGTTACGCGCATCGTTATAAACTGCTGCTCGAACCCCTGGTCCTGCATTTCTTCGGGCGCACCGAACGCGCGACGTTCACGATAGCGAAGGATCGCTCCACGTTCCGCGCGGAGTGGGAGCAGAATAAAGACGGCCGGAACTGGACGCATCTCTGCACGATGCACGGCCAGCGCACGCAGGCTTGATCCCCAGGCGACGCCGAGCCAGGCCTTGCCGCCCTCTCAACGCGCGTGCGCCCTGATCCAGTCCTTCGCATCCGCGAACACGCGGTCCTTCTCGGGTTCGTTGAAGACCTCGTGATAGAGGCCGTCGTAGACGATCTTCTTCTTCTCCGGAGCTTCCACGTCCTGGAAGAATTCCAGCGTCGGGGCTGGAGCGATGATCCGGTCCGCGGTCGGCAGCAGGAAGAGGAGGGGATGACGGAAGGTCTTCGCCCGCACCTTGAGATCGTCCTTGGTCGCCAGATAACTCATGAAGAACGCGGGCGACGCGAGGCCGTGGTTCAGAGGATCGGCCTTGTAATGCTCCACCACCGCAGGGTCGCGGGAAACCAGGTCGCCCAGCGGCTCACCCGGCAGGGCCAGCGAGGGCATGATCTTGTTCAGCATTTTCGCGGCGAGGAATTTCACCTTGGGTACCGGGAACGCGAGCTCTATCATCGGGGCCGAGACCGTCACCGACGCCAGCTCGAGATCCGGATGCATCTGCAGGACGCGCAAGGCGATGAGGCGGCCCATGCTGTGCGCGCTGAGATGCATCTCCACGCGGCCGTGCAGGCTCCTCACGAACTCCGTATAACGGCGGATGGCCGTCGCCGCGTCGTCCACGTATTCCGAGAAATCCCTGACGTGCCCGCGCACGCCGGACGAAAGCCCGTGGCCCCGGTTGTCGAGGGCGTAGAAGGAATCGATGGTATCCCCGAGATAATGCGGGACGTGCAGATAACGACCGCCGTGCTCGCCCTGCCCGTGCAGGATCACGGCCGCTCGATGGGCGCGGCCTGGCGTCGGGACCTTGGGACGAAAGAGGTGCGCGAACAGCTGGGCTCCCGCCCGCTCAAAGGTTTCGAACTCGCAGACCCAGCCCTCGGGCAGCGGTGGAAAACCGTGCGCCTGGGAGGGCATCCTGGGTTCTTTGGTCGAGGAAGAGTCCGTAAAAACCGGTGCAAAGTGGCAAGTCGAGGCAGGGGTATTCACAGTGACATCCTCCCGGCATTGTTCGTCCCATCTACTCGATATAAGGGATAAAACTGAGGATGTCATCGCTAACTTTGAAAGGGCGCTCCTCAGCTGGCTTTGCCGACCTTGAGGGGTTTGATCGTTTTCACTTCTTCGGTGCGTTCGATCAGGATGTCGCGCAGCTCCGCGTAGCAGTCATCGCAGATCGGCTCAGAGACGAGGTTCTTCGCCAGGTCCTTCCAAACGATGAGGGCGGCCAGGGCCTGGTCGCTGAAAGTGCGTTTGGCGAGACGGGCTTCATTCGCACAGCGCGGGCATTCTTGCGTTTTCATACGCCGTGTCCTTTCAAAAGGTGCATTTGGATATTAGAACCATTATGGAAAGCGAGCCTCCTTCGTGTCAAGAGCCGCCCCCTCTTTGTTCAGCCTCATAGGTTCTGGCTAAAGTCGCGGGCCTTATCGGAAGCCTAAAAAAAGACTTGAGGATAAAAATACATTGGCCGGGATTTGGTAAATGAATTCAGCCGGATTTCGCGAAGGCGGACGGCCCTGGAATGAAATATCCCCTGAAACGCGGCGTTCCAGGGGACAGAAAAGGACTAGAAACTGGACTTATCGTTTGCTGCGCAAATCATTGATAAGACTAAGTATCTCTTGGCGAGTGAAAGTAAGGTCGTGATCGAAGCCGGCTTTGTGGGCGTCGGTGTACGACATCTTACCGAAGTGCACGCCCTCGGCGCTGAAGAGGCTGCAGGGCAGGCTCTTGCCGTCGA
>JASLCY010000027.1 GCA_030151925.1 Oligoflexus sp. | reverse complement strand
AAGGCTTTGATCACCGGCGGCGATTCAGGTATGGGACGATCCGCCGCGATCGCTTATGCCCGCGAAGGCGCGGATGTCGTGATCAATTATTTCCCGAGCGAAGAACCGGATGCGAAGGAAGTCCTGGACCTTATAAAAGCCGAGGGACGCAAAGGAGTCGGGATACCGGGCGACCTGCGCGAGGAGGCTTTCTGCAAGAAGCTGGTCGATGATGCGGTCAGGGCGCTCGGCGGCCTCGATATCGTCGTCTGCAACGCCGGG
Organism: Oligoflexus sp.; assembly: GCA_030151925.1. Taxonomy (GTDB): domain Bacteria; phylum Bdellovibrionota_B; class Oligoflexia; order Oligoflexales; family Oligoflexaceae; genus Oligoflexus. Next base: position 7,599 of record JASLCY010000027.1, on the reverse strand, counting down.
CGGCAACAGACCCGTAAATCGATACTCGACGTGACGACGGAAGATTTTGATGCCACGATGAAAACCAACATCTACGCTCCGTTCTGGATACTCAAAGCGGCCATCCCGCATATGAAGCCGGGCTCGGCTATAGTCGCGACGGCTTCGGAGCAGGCCTATGACCCTTCGCCCGATCTCTATGATTACGCCCAGACCAAGGCCGCGACGATGAACTACGTGAAGTCGCTGGCGAAACAGCTCGCGGACAAAGGTATCCGAGTGAACGGCGTGGCGCCGGGCCCTATATGGACGCCTCTGCAAGTCAGCGGCGGAGCAACGCCCGAGAAGTTGAAGGGCTTTGGCGGCAATACGCCCATGAAGAGGCCGGGGCAACCGGCGGAGCTCGCCTCGATCTATGTGCAGCTTGCGGCCGCTGACGCGAGTTATGCGACAGGGCAGATCTACGGTTCGAGCGGCGGCAGCGGGAACCCTTGAGGCAAGAAAAAGACGCGAGGCGGTCTCGCGTCTTTGGTTTTTCAACATGAGTTTCGCGAATCAATGCAGGCCCGCATAACGGCTTTCCAGGCTGTCGAATTTCTTTTTCAGCTCATAGCCGATCGCCTTCAGCTCGTCCGCGCTGTACTTCTTCTTCATTTCGGGGAAGAGGTCGTGCTCCTCCTCCTTCACGTGATGATTGACGACTTCCTTCAGCACCGTGCACTTCGCCTTGAAGGTTTCATCTTTCGGATCCGTATGTTTGAGCCTGCTGATGAGGTGCTTCATGACTTCGTGCTCTTCATAGGATTCGAGCGTCATATCCTTATCAACGTCCTTGCTCTGCGGATAGAAGAGGGTCTCTTCGATCTTCGCGTGGTGACTGAGGAGATGGGCGATCTCTTCGAAGAGTTCGGCCCTTGCTTTATGAGCTCTGTCTCCTAATTCATCCATTTGTTTGAAAAGCGCTTCAACCTGCCGGTGTTGAGATTCGAGGTAATCGACCGCATTGGGATTTTCTTCCGCTTCTGCCCTGAAATCACTGATTTTTTCGATCATATCTGACATGACTGACATATAATCTCCTTCGCTGGGTTACGCCCTGCTATGCTGGAGAGCAAGGTTCGTGCCGCTGATGGGGTGGTGTATATTCAGTGCTGTAATAGGTCGGAGGTGAGCAGATGGGACTCTTCAAAGAACTCCTCAAAGGTCGCAAAGCCATCCTGTTTGATGTCGATGGCACGTTGGTTGACAGCAACGATCTCCATGCCGAGGCTTGGGCCAAGGCTCTCAATCATTTTGGGAAGGCCGTCTCAACCGAAGTGGTCCGTTCCTGGATAGGGATGGGAGGCGATAAGATCTTGCATGATCTCGCCGGCGTCGAAGACCAGGGGCCGGAGGGCAAGGCGATCGCAGAGTTTCGCGCCAAGATCTTCAAGGAGGATTATGCGCCGCGCATCGAGGCCTTCCCCAAGGCCGCGGAGCTTATCCGGGAGATTCGGCAGCAGGGTTTTCGCACGGCCTTCGCAACCTCCGCTCAAAAAGACGAGATCGACTCCATCCTCAAGGCCGCGGGGCTTCAAAACCTCGTCGATTGGATGACGACATCGGATGACGCTCAGGATTCGAAGCCCGATCCGGATATTATCTGCGGTGCGCTGCAGAAGGGCAGGCTTCAAGCGAACGAAGCTCTCATGGTCGGCGATACGCCTTACGATATCGAAGCGAGCGAGGCCGCCGGCGTTCCCATCATCGCGGTTCGAAGCGGCGGCTGGGATGATAAGGCCCTCCACAGGGCGGCTTTGATCGTCGATGGGGTCGAGGAGCTTTATAGGCTTTTTCAGCAAGGGGGTGATAAGTAGAATCCGGTTTGGCGATTGCTGAAGTAGCTTAACGATCCTTGTCCTTCCTCTGCGATAGCTCACTCTTCAGGTGGTCGATAAAAGCCCTGAGTTTGGGTTGCACCTGGATTTTCTTCGGAAAATACAGGTAAAATCCGGTGCTGGTCGAGGCATAGGAACGGAGGGCGATCTCGAGTTCGCCCTTTCGGACTTTTTCGGCGACAGCCTCTTCATTCGTATAGATGATGCCGGCGCCCGCGGCGGCGGCTTCGAGCATCACGAGCGAATCGTTGAAAATCAGGGAACCCTTCACCTGTACGGCGAACTCCTTGCCCTTGGCGGCGAATTCCCAGCGATCATACATGTGGGTATCGCCGAACCTTATGCGCATGCAGTTATGCGCCAGCAGATCCTTCGGATGCTGAGGATAACCCATCCTCTTAAAGTATTGCGGTGAGGCCGCGGTAATGAATCGAACCGGACCGTAGAGTTTGATGGCTACCATATCCTTGGCGAGGATGTCGGAGAGTCTGATGCCCGCATCAAAACCCTTCTCCACGACATCGGACGCTTGATCCTCGAAAAAGACTTCGACGCAGATATCGGGAAATTTGGTGACGAACCTTGCGATGATAGGCGCAAGGAATACGGGATAGACGGTCCTCGGCATATTGAGGCGCAGAAGTCCGGAAGGTTTGGCTGCATAGGAGCCGACGGCATCGAGAGCGCTCAGGATCTGATCGATAGCCGGTCCGGCCTGATTCAAGAAATTCTCGCCGGCTTCTGTCAGGCTCGTACTGCGCGTGGTGCGATTGAGGAGAGCGACGCCGACCCTGGCCTCGAGCTGTTTAATCATCTGGCTGATGGCTGAGGGCGTAATATCCAGCTCTGCGGCGGCCGCCGTGAAGTTTTTCTTGTCTGCGACGAGTTTTAGAGCGAGAAGCCCATCGAGCTGATCTTTCTGCAGAGCCATGCTTAATATCTCCAGTATTCTTAAGCTGTGCTTAAAAGTTCATGAAGGGATATGTCATTTTTCTTAAATGAGGTCTAGCGTATTCTCAGCTTCAGAAGACTGAAGGAGATCCGATTATGTTAAAAAGGCAATTAGGTAAATCCGGGCTCGAAGTCTCGGCCATCGGCTTCGGCTGCATGGGCCTGAGTCATGCTTATGCGGACAAACCCAGCAAGAAGGAAGCCATCAAGGTTCTGCACGCTGCCTTCGAACGCGGCTACACCTTCTTCGATACGGCTGAAGTCTATGGACCCTATACGAATGAGGAGATCGTCGGGGAAGCTTTGGCTCCCTATCGCGATAAACTGGTTATAGCGACGAAGTTCGGCTTCAAGCAAGGCGCGCTGAGCGAGGTCGACAGCCGCCCCGAGAATATCAGAGCCGTCTGCGAAGCTTCTCTCAAAAGGCTGAGGACCGATCGTATCGACCTTCTCTATCAGCATCGTATCGATCCGAGCATACCGATCGAAGACGTCGCGGGCACCGTAAAAGACTTGATCCGCGAAGGTAAGGTGGGGCACTTCGGGCTGTCCGAGGCCGGCGTGAAGAATATCCGCAAAGCGCATGCCGTCCAGCCAGTCGCCGCCTTGCAAAGCGAATACTCATTGTGGTGGAGAGAGCCCGAAGAACAAATCCTGCCCGTCCTCGAGGAGCTCGGCATCGGCTTCGTGCCGTTCAGCCCACTGGGAAAAGGCTTTTTAACGGGCAAGATGAGCACGACGCAGAGATTCGGCGAGGGTGATTTCCGAAATATCGTGCCGCGTTTTCAGGAAGAAAACCTCAAAGCCAACCAGGCTTTCGTCGACCTCTTGAGTCGCGTGGCTAAAGACAAAGGCGTGACTGTCGCTCAGGTGGCCTTAGCTTGGATCCTGGCTCAGAAACCTTGGATGGTGCCGATTCCAGGCACGACCAAGATCGATCGTTTGAACGAGAATGCCGGCGCTGCCGATATACGCCTCACGGCTGCGGATCTGCAGGAGATCGAAACCGCAGCTTCGAGGATCAAGGCTAAAGGCGAACGTTATCCCGAGATCCTGCAGAAACGCATCGATCGCGAGGTTTGACGGAATCCCAGGGGCCGGCTGAATCGCTTCAAATCTCATCACAAGATGATAGATGAGATTAGTTCCTGTTGGGGAAGGGGCGATCTATCTTCTAGGGACAAGATTAACGTTTTGTCATTAGGAGTTTTATGAAAAACGGATTCAAAACAAGGACTAAACTCTTTCTCCTGTTCGGGCTCACCTTTCTTCCCCGCATCGCTCTCGCTGATTGCGCCTCTGTCATTAAGGATCATATTAACTGGGCTGATGGAACCTATAACTATGTGATAGCCGAGTTCACCAGTTCGAAGAACAAGGAAACAGCCTCATTCGGTGCCCACGGTCAGGCCTTTTTCCGTTCTTCGACCGGCGGCACCAAACTTGAGGCGGATATGGATGTCGCGTTCAGCGATAGGGATTACTTTTCCCAGGACAAAGTCGATCATGTAAGGCTCACTTTGAATGCCAATGGTACGGCCGGCGTTACGCTCTTGTCTTGGGGCAACGGCAAGCTCCCTATTCAAGCCCTGCAATGCACGACGGATCGTTTTGGGGCCTATATCTCGGGCCAAATTCGGGAGGGCAACGGAACGAGCCAGGTATCCATCAGCCTCAAGAAGCATGACGACGACGTTCTGTAAGCGATCACGGCTGGAGGCATCATGAAAGTCCTTGTTTTGAGGACTTTTTTATACCACCGTAAGTCGCAAAATCCTTCGTTGGGTGCAATATAGTTTATTAATTTCAGGATCTTATCCTGTCCCTTTTGAACTTTATCAAGTTTACCTCCCGAGTACCGAATCAGGCCTTATCGCTTTAGGGCTTTATCGGTTTCGGGAGGTTTCTATGCATCGCCTGTTGCTTCTCTCGCTGGCTGCGACTCTTCCTATCCTGACTTCCTGTAATAAAGCGGCGGCTCCTTTGAAAATGACGAAGACCGAAGCCGCCCCATCCAGCGTCGCGACGATGGTTACGGATGATAAGCTGAGCGCCGTGATCTCGAATAGCAGTACCGATACTCAGGTCGTCGTCGCTCCCTCGGGCACGGCCCTCACCGGCATGAGCGTGAGCATCAGGCCAGGGAGTTTCGATCGTCCCGTCCAGCTCCTCCTCGAATCCGGGGCCGCCTTCGCCGATAGCTCCATGCTCACCGAGATGCCGCTCGGTAATGGAGCTGTCGTACAGAGCGCCGGCGGTGGCGTCATCATTCGTCCATCCGAATCCGTCGATCTCAAGGTGCCTTTCCAGATCAGTCTTCCAGCTCCTCAAGGGACGGCTCTGACCGGCAGTAATTATGCGATCTTTTATCGCTATCTCGATCCTGCGACCAACTCTCTGGTCGCAGGCGTTAAGCCGGTCGATGGCGTCAGCGCTTCGATTCATGTGGATAGCGCGACTGGGCAGACTCTGGTTCAATTCGAAGGCTACTTCGGTATCTTCTGGATCGTACAGGTAGATAAACCGCTAACGGCCGAGAGCGTTCCGACCCCTAAACCTTCGGTTGAGCCGATCATCAACAAAAATCAGACTCCGGTGATAGCTGCGACCGGCATCATCGCCGAGAAAACCGTGGCTTCGACCGAAGCGCTGCCGGCACTCGAAATCGCTACGCCCGTTCTGAACGTGGATGCCGCCAGCCGGCGTTTTTCGCTGATCGGTACTCCGAATGCCAAGGCGCGCTCATGCAAAGCCGAGGTAAGCGAGAATACCAAGCTCCCGGCCTCGATCAGCTTGGATGCAACCAATGATTTCCAGGCGTCCGGAGCCGTGGTGAACAGCGAAGCGCATACTCTGGTCGGGCGCTTCCGTTGCCTTGACGATAACGGCAAAGTCGCGTCTTCAGCCTGGTCGAATTCCGTGGCGGTCGCGAAGCTCGTTGTGAAGGATACGACGCCGCCGGTCGTCAGCACCGTTAGCCCTGCAGCCCAGAGCCTGCAGCAGCCCACCAACACCAAGATGCTGGTGAAATTCAGCAAAGCTATGGATGCCTCGACTCTCATCGCGAGCAACATTACGCTTAAGATCGATGCGAACAGCACGCTGCTCAATACCCAAATCAGCTATGACGCTGCTTCGAAGTCCGTGATCGTCGCGCCGACCCAAAGATTGCCCGCGGATACGATGATTCGCCTGGATATTCAGGGCGTCAAGGATTCGGTTGGCAATGCCCTCGCCCAGAGCTTCTCCTCGACTTTCAGGACAGAGCCGACCGGTTATATCTGGATGAAAGGCTCGGCCACGAAAAACGATCCGGGGCAACGCGGGACGAAGGGCCAGGCCGCGCCTGATAATAGCCCTTCCGCTCGTTGGGGTGCGGCCTTCTTTATCGATGAGAAAGACCAGATTTACCTCTACGGCGGTTCGAACGATACCCAGGATATGAGCGACCTTTGGCGATTCAATGGCACCGATTGGGCCTGGATCGGCGGCGAGGATACGATGGATGCGTTGCCGGTATGGGGGACCAAGGGTGTGGCGGCCGCAACGAATACGCCGGGCGCTCGTGATTGTCCCGCCGTGTTTTATGCGAATGGCCAGCTGACGATGATCGGCGGCGAGACTGCGGCTTACGATGAGTATTCGGATATATGGACGCTCAAGGATGGTATGTGGGCCTGGATCAAGGGCCCCTCCGATAAGAACGTCGCGGGCGTCTTCGGAACCAAGGGCGTGGCCTCTGATACGGCGAATCCTGAGCCTTTCGCCTGTGCGGGCTCGGCTCGCGGGCCGGATGGTGCCCTTTATATCTTCGGCTCGCGGACGGCTGGGAATGACCTCGAACTTACCAATCAGCTTTGGAAATTCGATGGCAGGAATTGGACGTGGCTTGCCGGCAACGGCGGCACGACGGATCGAGGCGATTGGAGCGTGAAAGGCGTCGCGGATCCGAATGTTCATCCAAGCCCTCGTGAGCTCGCCACGATCTGGGTCGACAAGCAGTCTCGCGTTTTCGTGTTCGGCGGCTATGGCTACGATTCGACGACCATGACCGGCTCGCTGAACGACCTTTGGATGTTCGATGGCACGCAGTGGACGTGGCTCAGCGGATCCAACCTTGCGGATCAATCTCCCGTTTTCGGGACGAAAGGCGTCTTCGATGCCGCGAACACTCCCGGTGGCTTCAACGGTGCCGGCAGCATCGCGATCGATTCGTTCGGTCAGGTCTGGGTTCTCGGCGGAGTCTTGGGCAGCGATTATTCCAATGCTCTCTGGTCTTGGAATGGGCAGGCCTGGGCTTGGATGGACGGTAGCCAAACCCCTAACGCACCCGCTGTCCGCGGAACCAAAGGGGTCTTTAGCCCTTCGAACGGCATCGGAGCGGTTTTGATGCCCAATCTGGCCTTCGACAGCAAGGACCATCTCTGGATCTTCGGCGGGGGTGATGCGGTAGACGGCAGTAATGGCGATGAGAATAGCCTGTGGCGCTATGCACCCTGAGCTCGGAGCTCTTAATATTATATTTTAAATATAATCAGCTAATGAGCTGATTTCATACCTCATCTGTCTTTTCCGCCTCAGCTTTCTAACAAATCTTACCCGAGGAGCCGATAAAAGTCTGGGGCCGGATACTAGACTTTGGAGATCGGTGATGAATAAATTCAGTTCATCTCTTTACTTATTAGGGCTGGGCGTTTTCGTAGTTGGCGTCAGCTGTTCGAAGGCTCCGACGAAGCTCGAAGGCGTCGGCGAATCTAAATATTCTTCCGGATCGAAAGACGGTGATTCGAAT
>JASLCY010000568.1 GCA_030151925.1 Oligoflexus sp. | reverse complement strand
ATCCGACCGTCCTGTTCGAAGGTCGCGGCTATGAAGCTTACGATCTCGAACAGCTCAAGACGAAGGCTCAGAATCAAACGGTTTGGCTGGTCGACGGGCACCTGGCCCAGCCTAAATACGGTGTCTTGCCTCAGGGCGCTTTGAAGCCCGGTGAATTCACCTTGAACTTTGCTGCTTACAGCTACGGCCATGATGAGGATGCTATGAACGAAACACGCGAGACAGTGGTGAAGGCCTACATTCAATCGATGAGGCACATGGTTGAGAGCCAAAAACAAGTCATGCTCCAATTCCTCGGCGCCGAGCAGGACCTGACGGCGACTCTCGAACGTTCGGGAGCGACGGCCCTGCCGGTGCCCGACCTCAAGGCCGTACCTTCGCCCAAAGCGGCGACGCCCGTGGTAGCGGCGGCTGTCGCTGCGGCTCCCGTAGTCCTGGATATCGCGGCCACGGTCCTCGCGGTCGTGAGCCAGAAAACCGGTTATCCGGCTGAGATGCTCGATCTCGACCAGGACCTCGAAGCGGATCTCAGCATCGACTCGATCAAACGTTTCGAGATCCTCGCGGAACTCGGCGAGCGCCTCGGCGACCGTTTGAGCGAAAGCCGCGGCGCCCTCGAGAAGCTCGCTTGGATCAAGACCCTTCGCCAGCTCATCACCGCTCTCGAGAGCCAGGTGAATGCCGCGGCCGCTCCTGCCGCTGCGGTTTCCGCACCCGCTCAGGAAGCTGCGGCCGCAGCTGCGCCTGACAAAGCCGCGGAGCCGGCGCCTCTCGAACTGCCGGTCAGCCAGTACCTCTTCCGCATCGAAGAGGCGCCGCTGCCCAAAACCGACGTAAAAAGCGCTTTGAAAGGCCAGAGCTATACCATCCTCGAAGACAAGCGCGGCGTGGCCGAACCCCTCGCGAAGCTTCTGCAGGAAGGCGGAGCGCAGGTCAAAGTCCTGGCCCTGAGCGAAAAGGATCTGCCGGATCACGAATCCGCGGACGGCCTCATCCTCCTTCCGCTCCTCGATGAATTTGGTTCGCATCCCAAAGAAGTCTTCATGACCGTTCAACACGCCTGCCGTAAGAACGTCCATTCGATCATCGGCGTCACCGGCCGCGGCGGGCACTTCGGCCACGCGGAAACCACCGGCAGCGCGGACCAGAACCGCGGTATCTCGGGACTCTTCAAGAGCCTCGCGAAAGAATATTCGGACAAGATGGTGAAGATCATCGACCTCGACCTCCACGATAAACCGGAGACCCTCGCGCAGCAGATCTTCGCGGAGCTCGAGGCCGGCGACCCGCTCGTCGAGGTGGGTTACCAAGGCGGGATCCGTCGCCAGATCGTAGCGGTCCCTCTCCTCACCGAGCTCGGCCAGGAGAAGCTCTCGCTCGATAAGAACTCCGTCGTCCTCATGCTCGGCGGCGCACGCGGCATCGCCGCTCAGGTGGCGACCAAGATCGCCGAGCAATACGGCTGCCGCTTCGAGATCGTCGGCCGCACCCCGGCTCCCGAGGCCGAAGCCGCCGATACACGCGACATCCATGACCTGCAGGGCCTCCGCAACCACTTCGTGAAGTCGGGACGCTTTAAGAAACCGGCGGAGATCGAAGCCGAATGCCGCCGCATCCTGAACGATCGCGAGATGAACGAGACCTTCGCGAAGCTCGAGTCGCTCGGCAGCCGCTACAACTACCATTGCTTCGACGTCCGCAGCAAAGAGAAGCTCTCGGCGCTCATCGACCAGCTCTATGCGAAAGGCCGCATCGATGGTGTGATCCACGCCGCCGGCGTCCTGCGCGATTCGCTCATCGTCGAGAAGAGCGCGGAAGCCTTCTCCCTCGTCTTCGAGACCAAGGTGAACCCCGCGGAAGTGCTCGAAGAGAAGCTGCAGAGCGACGTGAAGTTCGTCGCCCTCTTCTCCAGCGTCTCGGGTTGCTTCGGGAACCGCGGCCAGGCCGATTACGCCGCCGCGAACAACGCGCTCGATCGCGTGGCGCGCAGCCTCGGCAAGAAGGTCGAAGGCCGCACCCTCTCCATCAACTGGGGACCGTGGGGCGGAACCGGAATGGTGACTCCCGAGCTGGAGAATGAATACCGCCGCCGCGGCATCGGTTTGATCCCGCCGCAGATAGGTTCGCAGCGTTTCCTCGACGAACTCCGTTTTGGTGATCGCAGTACACGCCAAGTCGTGATTATGAGCGGTTCACCGGAAAGCTTTGGTCACTCATGATGGAATCCGTTCTTCTCATAGCGGCACGCACGCAAGAAGGCCTCCTCGAGGCCCTGGCGAAACGTAAAAGCGTCATCGATCCCGAGGGCGGCTTCCGCTTCGCTATGTTAAGACCCACCGAGGAGCGGCTTCTCAAAGCGGAGAAGATCGTCCAGAAGGGCAAGCCTTGCCAGGGCATGCAGGATATCTGGTACAGCCCGCGCGGACTCCTCTTCGAGGGCGGTAAGGTCGGTTTCATGTATCCGGGCGTGGATTCGCTCGCGAAACCCGACGTCACCGACGTTTCGAAATATTTCGGCTACGCGTTGAGGCGCGACCCTACCGACGACGACACGATCGAGAACAAGGGCGCCCAGGTCTTTTACATCTCGGACCTCTACACGCACGTCCTGATCAAGAAGCTCGGCATCAAACCCGATCTGATGTTCGGCCACAGCATGGGCGAATGGAGCGGTCTCTCGGCCTGCGGCCTTACCGGCGAGCAGACCGTGGAAGAGGTCGTCTCGGCCCTGCAGCCCGGCATGCTCCCGGTCCCGGGCGTGGTTTTCGTGGCCCTGGGTTGCAGCGTGGAAGCCGCGCGCGAAGCGATCGACGGTCTTCCCGATATCCAGATCTCCCACGATAACTGCCCGCACCAATCCATACTCTGCGGCATCGAGGAAAGCGCCGACAAGGCGATCGCCTTCCTCAGCGCGAAGAAGGTGATCTGCCACAAGCTCAACTTCCGCTCGGGCTTTCACACGAGCCTCTTCAAGGACTATGTCGGGCCCCTGGAGAAGACCTTCCGTTCGATGCTGCTCGGCCGGCAGAACTATCCGCTCTGGTCGGCGACGACCTGCGCCCCTTATCCCGAGGATGAGGGCGCGCTGCGCGATCTCCTGATCCGGCACGTGCTCGAACCGGTGCGGTTCCGCGAACTCACGCAGACGCTTTATGATCGCGGCGTTCGTGTCTTCGTTCAGGTCGGGGCGGGCAGCCTGCCCGGATTCGTGGATGATACCCTGCGCGGGCAGCCGCATCTCTGCCTCAGCACCGCGGCCTCGAATCGTCCGAGCCTCGCGCAACTGCAAAAATTCTGCCTGAGCCTCTTCGTCGAAGGCTCGGACTTCAAACTCGATTTCCTGCTCGAATCCGCCGTGGAACCGACGCTCATCGCGGCGCCTGTGCCCGAAGTCGCGGCCCCCGCGGCGGCTCCGGCTCCCGCCGCAGCGCTGACTCGCAACCTTCATCTCGTCAAAGACGAGGGAGCGCAGCGGCTGACGGTGACGAAGCCCTCTTCGAGCCTTCGCGACGAGATCTTCGCCGAGCTCCAGGCTTGTTTTGCCGACATCCAGGAGGCGACGACGGAGATCGCCGCGGCGATGGAGGTCCATGAGCCCTTCCAACGCAAGGTCACCAAGATCCTTTCGCTCGAGCAAAGGCCCGAGCTCATGGATCACTGCTTCTATCCGCAGAAAAAAGGCTGGAAGAACCTCTGGGACCGCTTCCCCGTCATGCCGATGACCGCTTCGATCGACCTGGTGATACAGGCGGCCCGCGAGTCTTTCCCCGATCGTCCCGTGGTCGCCGTGGAGTCGATCTCCGCAACCCGCTGGCTCGCCGTCGAGGAACCGCGCACGCTCGATATCGAGCTGACGTTCGACGGCAAGAACCGCATCAAAGTCGAGATCATCGGGCACTTCGCGGCCACCGTGGTCTTCGGCCGTAAATATGCTCCGGCTCCCGACGCCGCGTTCAAACCCCTGGTGAACGTCAGAGCCTCCTCGATCGCGGCCAAGACCGTTTACGACGACGGCTGGCTCTTCCACGGCCCGCTCTATCAATGCCTGACCGACTTCTCGGAAGTGGGGGACAACGGCATCACGGGCTCCATCCGCGCGACCAACGTTCCCGGCGCGCTGCTGGATAACGTCGGGCAGCTCGCGGGCATCTGGATCATGCAGGCCCTGCCGATCGATCGGCAGGCGATGCCGATCCGCATCAAGAGGATCAGCTTCTACGGCCCGCAGCCCACTGCGGGCGAAGTCACGTGCCAGGTGATCTGCGAGCGCATCCGTTCGCGCGATATCATGTTCAGCATGGAGATCAGCGCGAACGGCAAGACCTGGGCCCGCATCGAGGGCTGGGAGAAATGGCGATTCGAAAGCGATGAGAAACACTGGGAATTCCTCAAGAACCCGGGGCGCCGCCTGCTCTCCGAGCAAAACGAGGGCTTCACCTGCTTCGAACGCTCCCTGCTCAGCGACGCGGCCTGCTACGACCTTTCGAAACGCTATCTGCGTGAAGCGGAACGCAAGGTCTACGACAGCCTCGGCAAAAAGAAGAACGAATGGATCTGCGGCCGCGTCGCGGCGAAGGATGCGATCCGGCAGTATCTCTGGGAGAAGGGGTATCCGAACGATATCTTCCCGGCCGAGATCTGGATCGAGAACGACGAGCTCGGCCGTCCCGTGGTCACCGAATTGCCTGGATCCATACCGCTCAGCGTTTCGATCGCCCACAAGGAAGGCATG
>JASLCY010000543.1 GCA_030151925.1 Oligoflexus sp. | reverse complement strand
GGCCAACTCAAGTCCACGCCGGTCAGCACACCATCGTTTTCGGCCTTGGGACTGCCGAAGCTCAGCTTGATGCCCAGCGCCCGGAAGCTGTCGTCCACGATCTTCCGTATCGTCTGCGTGTTCGTCTTGGGGTCGATGCCGATGCTGAGGCTCACCATGTCGCCGCTCGGCGTCCGTCTGAATCCGTCTTTGTCGGACCGCACGAGGCCTTGTTGATTCAAGATCGCGTCGGTCTTCTTGAGATCGTTCGGCCACACCAAAAGGCCTTTTTTATAGCCTGGATGAATTCTGAGGATGGGGGCCGAGATCAGATCGCCGAGCTGGCCCGCGCCGGCTCGCAGCAAAGCTCCGCGCGGCAGGAGATAAGTCATCGCGCGGCGAAAGTCAGTCGAGCCGGTGAGTTTGCCCTGCGGATTCCAGGCCACGAGGCTCACGATAGGGAAATCCACGCTCAAGGGGCACTTCAATTCTTCGTCGAGCTGCCGCTCGGGCGTCGGCGGATGGAGTTCGTCGCCGAAGCGGAAAGCCACGTAAGGCTCGGCGGTTCCCGGCTTCAGCGCATCGCTGGTGAGCTTGATGCGGCGCTCCCGGCCTTTGATCGTACCGGTGAGCTGGAAGTCGTTGCCGGCCCGCTCCAGTTTCAAGGGCCCCGCGCATTGCAGCGAAGGCCCCACGCCGCGATAAAAAGCCTGGCGGTTCAAAAGATAAGGCCCGAAGGCCGGATCCTTATCCCAGGTGAGGACGACGCTCGCGCCTTTGACGGCCGCTTTAAAACGCGGGATCTCGATCTTATCGCCGAGGATGCGTTTCGCGAGCGGAGGGAGTTCGGTCTCGAGATACTTCGCGAGGTCTTCGCCCTTGACCTCCTGCCCGTCCCACCATCGAATATTTTTCTTGAGCGTCAGCGTCCAGGCGGTCTTCGCATCGCTCAGGCTCTCGAGCAGCACGTTCTCCGATCGGCCCGTCGAGAGATTGAAGCGCGTGAGGGCCGGGCAAACGTAGGTTCCCATGAGCGCATCTTGATTCAAGGCGAGTTTATCGAGCATCCCGCCCGCCATAGGCCAGCCGTGGATCGTCAGGGGGCTTTCGCTTGCATAGGCCGAGGGCTTCAGAGCAAGATACGAAAGGCCGAGGCAAAGGACGAACTTGGATGAATTCACGCGCATAATCTCCGGCCTTAGAAAGATGTCAGAATCCAGGGGGAAGCAAGACCTATGAATCCTAAGGAGCACTTTGATATTGCCATAATCGGCTCAGGCGTTACAGGTCTTTCTGCCGCTTATCATCTCGCGAAAACGCCGAATCTCCGCCTCGCTCTCTCGGAGGATTCCGAGAACGGAGGCGCGACGGAAAGCAGCGGGAACATGATCGCAGGCGGTTTCATCGACAACTTCACGCGCGTCTCGCAGCGCCATGGGCTCGAGGCCGCGAGGACCGCCTGGCTCTACTCCGACCACGCGTTCGAAGAGACTCTGGCCTTCGCCGGTGAGCATCAGATCGAGTGCGTGCGGGGGCAGAGGGTTCGCCTCGTCGAGACGGAAGATGAACGCATCGAATGCGAGAAGGCGGTGAAGCAGCTGCGAGGAGCGGGTTTCCACAGTGAATTGCGCATGAACCCCAAACCGGGTCAGCTGCTGATCGCCGAGCAGATCGATGAGCCCAGGGCCGCGTTCCTGAGGAAGCATGATTTCCTGCAGCTCCTGAAGAACGCCACGCACCGCACGCAGCGCCTGCCCAAGACCCTGGCGCTGGGGCGCTCGTCGCAGCATTACGAGCTGCGCACGGCCGAAGGCCTCTATACCGCGGAGGTCGTGATCCTCGCGAACCATCTCGGGATCTGCGATCTCATGCCGAGCCTGAAGCCGGTCCTCGTCTCCTCGCAGGATCAATGCCAGCGCATGCGCACCGCCCCGGGCACCGAACCGTTTCCCTACGCCCCGGGGACGCTCCTCACCTGGCGTCACGGCCATTATTGGGCGCATATCGAAGGCCCTGAGCAGGTCGCTCTCGGCGGCGCGCGTTTCTTCCGTCCGTTGGCCGGTTTCGAAGCGGAGCAGCCCGAGATCCACAAGAAGGTGACCGAACACCTGCCCGAAGCCTGGGCCGCGTTGTTTCCCAAACATCCGCTTACGACGCTGGTCGAGATCAAGCCGGGCCTCGACATCAGGCCTTGCGACGAATTGCCAGTCGTAGGACCGATGTTTGGCGAATCAGGACTCTTCGTTGGAGCCGGCTATATGGGGCTGGGCCTGAGCTTAGGGTTTAAGGCTGGTCAATCACTCGCAAGAATTGTATTAGGTAAGACGGACGAATTGCCTCGCCTATTATGGCCCGAACGCCATCGGAGCCTTATGGAGTAAAAGCATGACGAAAGAATCGGCCGCAACGCCTGCGGCGCGTATCATACGCTGCCCGAGCTGCGGGAAAAGCACTCGTTACGACCAGACGAATCCCGATCGTCCTTTCTGCAGCCAGCGCTGCAAGACCTTGGATACGGCTCAATGGGCGGATGAAGGCTACCGGATTCCGGCAAGGCCCGATCGTGATGACGACGAGCTGGAGATCAAAGGGGAAGAGGAAGACGAGGATTATTGATCAGGCGCTCACGAGCTGAGGAGATCGATATAAAGCTCGATCTCATCGTAATAGACCGTTTCTTCGCCCATCTGCATGCGGTCTTCCAGGACCACCACCTTCGCATTGATATCTTCGATGATCGCCTCGCGATAGAGCGGGCGCTCGTCCTCGCTGAGGGCGCCTTGGGTCTGCAGGCGATTCATGGTGGCGTCGATGTCGAGGGCTTGCTGACGAAGGACTTCGAGACGGATTTCGCGCAGTTCCCGAAGAGACTCGAGAGTCTGATCGTCGAGGGGACATTCAAAGACGAGAACTGCCATGAGGTGTTACCTTTCCACTCTTTAGCCCCGAGGGGCGTTGAGAGGAAAGGTGCAACTACCACGCCAAACAGTTTTAACCGAGGACGACGTCGCGGATTTCGGGGATTTTCTCCCGCAAAATCGGGACGATACCGTTAAAGAGGGTGATCTGGGACGAGGGACAGCCCGAGCACCCACCGAAAAGGCGAAGTGTCACGATTCCATCATCCACATCCAAAAGCTCACAGCCCCCGGCATGGAGTTCGAGCATGGGGTTGATATCACTCGCGATGACATCCTTGATTTGTTCGATCATGATGGGCTCCTTAAAACTTAAGTCCCTGATTTTTATCTTAAATACGTAGTCAGTCCTCGAATCGCCGCAGCGCCCATGGCCGCCACCGCCTGCTGGCTGTTTCCAGCTGTATGCGGCGTCCCTAAGAGCCGCTCTGACTCAGCCAACTCCTTATCATGAAGTGGCTCTTTTTCGAAGACATCGAGTGCCGCACCTGCGATTTTTCCGCTTTTGAGACCCTCTTTGAGGGCCTTCTCGTCGATGACCGCACCGCGACTCGTGTTGATCAGAAAGAGCCCGGGCCGAGCCGCACGCAGCTCCCTCTCACCAAACATTCTACGAGTTTGATCGGTAAGGGGAACGTGAAAACTCACGAGTTCTACGCTCGAGATCAGCTCTTCGTAGCTAAGTCTCCGTATCCCCAGGGATCTTTCTAGATCAGGTTTGGCTTCCAGGTCGGCATAACTCAGCTTCGCGCCGAGGGCCGACAGCAGACTCGCAAGTCGAGAGCCCACATGGCCCAATCCGACTATCCCCACGTGCATGCCTTGCAGCCCGCGGCCTCCGTCTTTGTTCCAAACGCCTTGGGCGAGCAGCCGCGAATTGAAGGCCAGATTCCGGCACACGCTTAGGATAAGGCCTAAAGTGTGTTCGGCAACAGCGAGCGCGTTCACTCCGAACTCGGCATAGACCTGAACCGAACGCGCGGCGCAGGCTTGATAGTCAATATTGTCGACACCCACACCATACTTGGACACGACCTTGAGCTCAGGGAACAACGCGAGTTCAGAGGCCGTCACCGGTTCCCCTCCGACGAGCCAGCCGGCTATCGTCGCGCCGAAGCCGGCATCGCGGAAAACCTGCGAGCCTTCGGGCGTCCTGAGATCGAGGTAAGTGACT
>JASLCY010000540.1 GCA_030151925.1 Oligoflexus sp. | reverse complement strand
CGATGCGGCCGCCGGCGTTGCCGGTAGGCTGGGTCTTGAGGTCGTCGGCCTTTTCATGGACGATGACGGCCTTGCCGCCGATGTCGGCCCATGAGCTGAAGTCTTTAGGGTTCTTCACGCTGATCTTGAGCGTGCCCGTTCCGTCCTTGCCGATGGTGATATTGCCGAGGTCACCGGCGTGGCGCACGGCGACGCTGGGATCAGAGTGAGGCGCATTGCCGGGATTGAAATGACCGCCGGCGCTCGAAGCATCGGCCGCCGTGCAATCGCCTTTCTCATGGATATGGAAGCCGTGTTGGCCCGGAGCGACGCCGGAGAGCTTCGCCTCGACTTTGATGCCGTCTTTTTCCTTGATGAACGTCACGGTACCCTTGGCCTGCGAACCGCTCTTCGGTTCCAGTTTCGCTTCCGCGAATTTCGAGCCTTTCTTCAGCTCCTTGCCGCCGGCGGTATAAGGCGTAGGGCTGTGGGCGTCATCTTTAGGCGCGGTTTTTTCCACGGTCTCGGCGGCCGGGGCCGCAGGGGTCGATGGAGTGACGGGTCCTGGGGTCACGCCCGGATCCGTCTGGGCGAGGCTCAACGTCGATGTCAGTGCAGCTGCGAGAAACAGCGAGATATGGGTCTTCATAGTCATTCCCTTCCGTAATGATAGGCCGTGAAACAGATATACTCGATTCTCGCGGGCCTCAAAACGAAAACTTCGACTGCGCGGTTTCAAACCACCCGATAAGCTTGGCGAAAAAAAAGATCGGAACCCAATGGATTCCGATCCGGTTATTAAGGGGTAGCAGCACACTTTCGCAGGGGGAGCGAAAGAGATGACTTCTGGGTAAGGCTTCGGCTCAGCGCGAGCTTTCAGCAGGAGGAGCGACCTTCTCATCCGCCTTGGCTTGCTGCGAAGGCTTCTTCTCTTCGGGTTTCTTGGCCGCCTCTTCAGGCGCCGCCGCGACTTTATCGTGGTCGGAACTCGTCAGGTGAGCTTTCGCCTCGGCCCAAACATCTTTGTCAGCCTGGGTCATGCAACCGGTAAACACGCTGCTCACGAGAAGCATGGGGATAAGATATTTCATAAGGCACCTCACCAAGTTTGTGTGTCATATCCTTATTGCAAGCAGACTGCATGCCA
This sequence comes from Oligoflexus sp., assembly GCA_030151925.1. Taxonomy (GTDB): domain Bacteria; phylum Bdellovibrionota_B; class Oligoflexia; order Oligoflexales; family Oligoflexaceae; genus Oligoflexus. The sequence goes on along the minus strand of JASLCY010000540.1, from coordinate 3,799 downwards.
AATATGGCGCGTCAATGATCTTAAGCACTTCGCCCTTTCCAAGCACCCGAAACGATGTCTAAGATGAAGACACTGTGCTTAACATTTACAAGGCGTAAGCATGCACCTCGTTATACCGCCAGGCCCTTTCGCGGCTTATCTCTTCGATTGCGACGGCACGATCGCGAATTCGCTCCCCCTCCATTACGAGGCCTGGCAGGCCGCGGTCCAGCCCTGGGGCGGGCACATGCCGCTCGATCTCTTTTATGCCTGGGGCGGCATCCCCGTGCCCAAGACGGTCGAGATGCTCAACGAACATCTCTCGCTCTCCATGCCGGTCGAAGCGGTGACCGAGCTGCGCGAGCAGGAGTATTTCAAGCGTTTCCCCACCCTCGCCGCTCATCCCGAAGTCGAGCGGATCATCCGGGACATGCACGGCAGGATTCCCCTGGCCGTCGTCTCGGGCAGCGCTCGCGCTTCGGTGGAGAAAACGCTTCGGCACCTCGGCCTCTGGGAATGCTTCGATGCGGTCGTCGGCGCGGAGGACGTCGCGCGCGGCAAACCCGCGCCGGATCCTTTTCTCGCCGCGGCTCGCAAGCTCGGCGTCGAACCCTCGAAGTGCCTCGTGTTCGAAGACGCCCAGCCGGGCGTCGACGCGGCGATCGCCGCCGGCATGAAATATGTTCGTATCCCGCAAAGGCCCGAATGACGACTCGCAAGGAGGCTCCCATGTTCAAGATCGCCGATATCTTCATCTATCTCGTCGCCCTGCTCCACTTCGGATTCATGGTCCTCGAATGCTTCCTGTGGCAGACCAACTTCGCGAAGAAGCGCTTCGGCATGACCCACGAGGTCGCGGCGACCACGGCGGTGCTGGCGAAGAACCAGGGCGTCTACAACCTCTTCCTGGCCGCGGGTTTGATATTCGCCCAGCTCTACCGGTCGGAGCTCGTCTACGAACCCCTCGTCTTCTTCTTCCTCGGCTGCGTGATCGTCGCCGGCGTCGTCGGCGCCATCACCGTGACGAAGCGCATCTTCTTCATCCAGGCCTTGCCCGCGATCATCGCCGCCCTGCTCCTGGCCACGCATACCTGACGAAATAAAAAAGCACCCCGAAGCCCCGGGGTGCCCTTTGCCATCGCGCGGATCATCAACTCGGGCTTGGATTGGCCGAAGTCGCGGACGCGTTGAAGTTGACTTTCTGGTGCGAGTCCTTGCTCGGTTTATAGGTCTTGCCGGTGAGGATGGCCTTGGTGAAACCGACGATCTCCACGAGCGTGCTCGAGGGGGTATCCCAGTATTCGGCCTTCTCCACATAGACTTTGAGCAGGGCGCAGTGGGAATCCTCCGCGCCTTCGGGGAACCAGGCCTTGAACGCGGGCTTCCACAGCTCCTTCTTTTTATCGAGGTCGTGGACGATCTCGCCCATGCCGCTCACCGATACGTAGCGGTTCTTCTCCGGCATCGCGTAGCTGAGGTTGATCTTCGGATCGGCCTCGAGCTCCTCGGCCTTGCCGTGATGATCGGCCGTGAAGAACCAGAGGCAGTTGTCGGAGTTGTCCTCGAGCGTTTGCATGGGGCGGCTGCGCAGATGGCCGTCTTTATCCTGCGTGGTCATCATGGTGAATTTCACGTCGGTGATGAGCTCGAGCAGGTGGTTGAAGGGATCGTCGCGTTTCGCCTGTTGCGAGGCTTCGGGCGTTTTGCTGGATTTTTCCATGGGGTTCTCCTAAGTGTGATGCGCGTCCTCAGTGGAGCGTTTCAAGGCAGCGGCTCAAGGTTTCGATATGTTCCTTCTGGCGAAGCTGAAGGCGTTCCGCCAGGATTTGCTTAAGTTCGGGGCGCAGCGACGGATCGCTCATGATCGCCTTGTATTCCTTGAGGCCGTGCTCTTCGCCTTCTTTCAGCGCCTTGAGGGCCGCCTTCTGGCCGAAGACCGAGGCCGTGCCTTCCACGGTCTGGGCGAAGAGCCCCCAGGAGCCCGAGGTCTCGTCGGCGATGCCACCGAATTCGCGGATGTGCTCGCGCAGGAGCCCGATCGCCTGGAGATGCTCGGTCGAGATGCGTTCGAGCTGTTCCGCGGTCTGGGCATCCGAAACATGCTCAAGAGCGAGCTGGTAGGTCTCGACCGCAGACAACTCGCCTCTTAAAAGCCGGTTGAGGGGTTCGACTTCGGATTGTCTGTTTTCCATAAAGATATCTCCCAAAAAATGACTCTCGTGTCTGTTTCAAATAACCTTCAGACTGTTCCTCACGCCCTACGATCCTCGAGAGGGATAGGTGCGCGGGACGCGGCCTGGAATAAGAGTGCAAGTTGAGGGCCGTTTATTCTCCGATCGCATAAGCCTATTTTTTCCGGAAAAAACTTTCGATGGTTCAGACCACGTCACACCTGATAACCTAAATCGACCTACAAATTTTTACTGACAAATCCCGCTAAATTATTAGAAGAAGAGGAGCGTTTTCATGCGCTTGTCCGCACTCGCCTTCTGGTCGCTTTTGGGTTTCGCCGCAGCCTGCGGCCCGCTCGACGACCACAACCGAACCGCGAATGAAGAGACGTCCGAGACTCAGTCGATCGTTCTTAAAACCGCCGCGCGCTGGCCGAATCCCAAGGCCATCCCCGTCTGTTTTATGAACGCTCAGGGTATGGGCCCCGAACTTCTCGCCGACGTCCAGAGCTGGGTGACGTCGCAGTATCAAACCAAGGCCGGCGTCGGCTTCGTCGGCTGGGGCCACTGCACCGACGCGCAGAAGAGCGGTTACGTCGTGCGCGTCGCCTTCCATAAGATCCTCGACTGGTCCAATACCTCAGCCGTCACCGCCGGCGGCGGCCTGTCGATGATAGGCATGAGCCGCAGCGTTTGCGGCACCGATTGCGACGGAGGTTCGATGCGCCTGGACGTAGGCACGAGCGGTGAATATCCGCCGTCCGGTTCGAAGTTCCGTTCCTTCATCCAAACCCGCACGCGGGCGACGGCTGTCCACGAATTCGGCCACTCGCTCGGCCTCGTGCACGAGCAGGAGCGCACCGACGTAACGAATTGCGATAAGGCCGACAGCGGCATCGCTTCGGGATCGCAGTACGTTTATGTGGGGGATTACGATGCGAACTCCATCATGAACTACTGCCACTCGGGCACGCAAACGACCCTGACCGCCGGCGACGTCAAGGGCATCGATTATCTCTATCCATCCTTGCCCGTCAGCCCCTGATCGCCGAGGCCGCGCCTTTCACTCCCTCCGGCAAGACCGCAAAAAATCGCGCTGCGAAGTATCAACGGGTGAATTTCACGAGACCGGTTTATACTGATCAGCGCGAATTCGAGCCTGATAATTGTCATGAGGACTGTGATTCCATGCGTTCCCCCGACCACGTTCGGCGTCTGGGCATCCTGCAAAGCGTCGCCTCCGGCCTGTCTTTCGGCTTCCTCGGGTTATTCGGCAAGAAGCTCTATGATCGCGGCGTCCTCCCGGGCGAGCTGCTCGCGTTCCGCTTCCTGATCGCCTCGCTGCTCACGTTCCTCTATCTCCTCCTTCGTTCGCCGGGAATCCTTCGCCTGTCGCGGCGCGAGATCATCGTCTGCGCCTTCCTCGGCATCGCCGGCTACGCGCTCTTCTCCTTCTGTTTCTTCTCGGCGCTCGGCGGCCTCTCGGCTTCGCTGACCGTGCTGCTGCTCTATACCTATCCCGTGCTCGTCGCGATAGGCGGCTGGGGCTTTTTGGGCGAGACCATCACCTGGCGGCACCTCCTGGTCATTCCTCTGGCGGGCCTGGGGCTCGTGGGTTTGGTCTGGGGCGATCTGCGCGTCGACAAGCT
>JASLCY010000504.1 GCA_030151925.1 Oligoflexus sp. | reverse complement strand
GTCTTATCTTTTTCAGGGTTCAGCGGCGATCGAAGCGCCATTGCTGGTTATCAAGCCCATAGTACTGCCAGAGATGGACTTGAGCGCCGTTGTCATAACTCGGTCCGCTGACGTCCAGCGCGCGTCCGCCGTTGGCGAAGAGAACGCTGTAATAACCATCCGAAGTCGGCGCGATGCTTACGCGCTGCGCGTTGGTGCCGTTGCAATCCCATTGCTGGATCTTCGCGCCGTCGAAATTATTCGAGCTCTCGACGTCAACGCATTTGCCGCTATGCAGCGCCTGGAGGAAGTAGGTGCCGTTGCCGGCGTCGAGCAGGCGGAAGCCCTGGTTGGCGCTTCCCGCGCAATCCCACTGCTGCATCCAGGCTCCGCTATCATAAGAGACGTCGGTCACGTCCAGGCATTTGCCGCTGTAACGCGAGACCAGGGAATACGAAGCGCCGACCTGTAGGCCGTTGCCGCTGGGACCGCCTGGATTGCCGCCGCTGTGGATCAAATCGTAGGACGAAGATCCGTAACGGGCGCGGACGACGTCTTCCACGCTCCAGAGCTGGAAACCGTTGCCGCGGAAATAGTCGATCAGGCGACCGAGGGCCGCTGGAGTCTGCGAGTTCACGGAGTGCATGAGGATGATGCCGTATTGCCCTTGGCCCGGCGTCCGCACGAGGTTGACGACATTGTTATAAACGCAGTTCGAATCGCCTTCCGGGCAGTTGTAATCGCCTGGATCGACGTTCCAGCCGACCTGCACGGCATGACGTTGCACGACGCCCGCAACGCGCTGATAGACTTCGGAATTGGGGTCTTCCGATTGGAAAGGTTCGCCGAACGGCGCTCTGAGCAGCGTCAGCGCCGGGCCGCCGCCGTTGAAGACGTTGCGCACGGTGTTTTCCACGCCCGCGATCTCATTTTCGATATCGCCGGCGGAGAGGTCGCCGAGATGCTCGTGATGCACGGTATGGTTGCCGAGGGTGTGGCCTTCGTTCACGATGCGGCGAACCAGGTCTTGCATCGGCGGCTCCTGGTCGACGTTCGAATAATTCACCGTGTTGATGAAGAACGTTGCATGGGCTCCCTTGTCGCGTAGCACGTTCAGTACATTTGCGGTATTGCCATAGTCGGGGCCATCGTCGAAGGTCAGGACGATAACGTTGTTCGGGATATAGGAGGGACGGTTGTCGTAACCGAGCTCACGGTATTCGGCATAAGCCGCTGAGGCAAACAAAGATGAGAGCAACGCTCCCCAAAACGCGAAACGTGTTTTCATGTGGTTCTCGTCCTTTCAAGTTTGGCGAAAAGCAATTCCAGCGATCCAGGATCAAGCATTGGGAGGGAGGGCGCAACTGAGGAATAAGTAAGGTTTGCGAATCTTTGATTGCGATGACGATTTTCCGCGCCCGCGTTTAATCATCGCGAACCAATGTATGGGTAATCTCGGGGATGCTTCGCCAAAAAAAGAAGCCGGCGCGCTGAGGCGGCCGGCTTTTTCATAAGCTCTATGAACGAATCATTTCTTGGCTTGAGCGTCGACGAGTTTCTCCGCCTGATCCAGAGCGCGTTCCATCGCCTTGAACGAGATCTTGTAAGGCTCCGCGCCGCTCATATCGATGCCGCCGAGTTTCAGCAGATCGAGAGGGTAGAGCGAGCCGCCGGCCTTGAGCATCGAGAGGTAGGCATCCCGCGCGACCGGGCCTTCGGCGAGCACTTTCTCGGCGAGGGCGTTGGAGGCGATGAAGCTCGTCGTATACTGGAATACGTAGAAGTTCTGATAGAAGTGCGGGATATAAGCCCATTCTATCGCATAGAGCGGATCGACCTTCACCACGCCTTCCTTCGCGCCGTAGTATTCGTTCAGAAGATCGAGATAGGTCTTGTCGAGCAGGTCCGCGGTCAGGGTATTGCCCTTCTGCGCGAGCTCGTGGACCTTCCATTCGAAATCGGCGAAGAAAGCCTGGCGGAAGACGGTCGTGCGGAAGCTCTCAAGCGTCTGGCCGAGGTAGAAGAGCTGCACCTTCGGATCCTTGCTGGTGTCGTAGAGGTGGTGGAAGAGCAGGTTCTCGTTGAAGGTCGAAGCCACTTCCGCCGCGAAGGTCGGGTAGTCCGCGTATTGGTAAGGCTGCGCTTTCGAGGAGTAGTAGCTGTGCGCGGCGTGGCCGAACTCGTGGAGGTAGGTCGACACGCTCTCGTAATCGTTGTTGTAGTTCATCAGCAGGTAGGGGTGGACGTCGTAGGCCGAGCCGTCCATGTAAGCGCCGCTGACCTTGCCTTTCGCGGGGTAAACGTCGACCCAGCGTTCCTTGATCGAACGGTCGAGGATGGATTCGTATTCGTCGCCGAGCGGCTTCACGGTCTCCTTCGCCAGCGTCTTCGCCTGCTCGAAGGTATAGGACGGCGAGTCGTTGCCCGTCAGCGGCAGGTAGAGGTCGGAGTATTTCAGCTCCTTGAGGCCCAGCACTTTCTGCTTGAGCTTGAGGTAGCGCCAGAGCAGAGGGCGATAGGCCTTCACCTGCTCGATCATGCGGGTGTAAACGCTGACCGGGACGTTCGAAGCGTCGAGCGAGGCCTCGACGTCGCTCGAATACTTCTGCGCTTTGCGATAGAACGCGTCGCGGTTCACCATGCTGTTGAAGTTGGCCGCATAGGTCTCGCGGAAATCCTTGTAGGTCTCGAAGAAAGCGTGGAAGGCCTTCTCGCGGTCGCCGGCGTCCGGCGCCTGGCGATACTTGGTGAAGGCCGGTGCCGTCATCTGCACGGTTTCGCCGCTCTTCAGCGTAACTTTGGGGAACGGGAGGTTCAGCGTGGTCAAAGCGTGGAAGACTTCGCTGGAACCCTCGGAGAGCTCCGCGGAATAGGCGAGGATCTGGTTCTCGGCGGCGCTCAGGGTGTGGGCGCGGCGGCGGACGATATTCTCGATCACCATCTTATAAGGTTTGAGGGCCGGATCCTTCAGGAAGGTTTTCAGCTTCGCTTCCGGGACCGCGATGATCTCGCTGTTCAGGGAGCTTTCGGCCTCGCCGAGCTTCGAATAGATCTTGGTCGCCTGGCCCTTCATGGCTTGGGCTTTGGCGTCGTCCCCATTCGCAGCGACTCTTTGGCTAGCATAGTTGGCGAGGCGCGCCACTTCTTTAGTCGCTTTGTAGTTCGCATCAAAACACTTCGCCATCACCGAAGCCGACTTGCCCCATTGACCTTTACATTTTTCAATAGGAGGAATCAGAGCCTCGACTTTTTTGGCAGCTTCGCTCCAGGCCGCGTCGTTCGGATAAAGGGCTGATAAGTCCCATTTATCCTGCTCGGTGCCCTGAGCGTAAGCCAGAGTAGATAGAGTCAAAAGCGCTGCTTTCACAGCCAAAGAGTAAAATGAAGACTTCACCGTCTCTCCTTCAGCAGAATCCAAAATAAATAAACTCCTCAAGGGGCTTATACCTTTGGACCGATGAATTCAAGAGGTGCGTGCCGGGCGCGCGATTTGAGTTTTATGCAATATTCAATGATGCACGGGGTGGATCAGCCGCCACTCTTCCAGAGATTCCGATTCCAGCCAATGGAGCGCCGCCTCATACTGGTTTTCCGGCACGAGGAGCTGCGTTTCAACGCCGTCCTTCCGCAGATCGTAAGGGATGCCGTGATGCTGAAGGAAACGTCCGATCTGGACCGCCTCGCTGTCCTGTCCGAAGACCATGAGTTTGGTGAGAGAGGTGGATTCCTTCCGGGTTTCGCTGGACGTGGGATTCATACAGACCTCCTCTGGCAAGTCCCTCGTGACGCTTCGATCTTCGCACTCTCGCGCCGGGGTGTCAAAGGCCGAGGGCGGGGCGATCGCGTGAACCGGGCTTGATTCATGGCTTTTAGCTGTGAAATAATCCTCCGCGTGCCCTAGCCCCGGAGGACTTATGCAAAGAATCGTCCCTTGCCTTTGGTTCGATAACAAGGCCGAAGAAGCCGTCGCTTTCTATCAGACCGTGTTCAAGGACACGCGGAAGGGCGCGGTCACGCATTACTCGGAAAACATCGAGCAGACGACGAAGCAGAAGGCGGGCAAAGTCCTCACGATCGATTTCACGATCGAAGGGCTGCAGGTCACCGCGCTCAACGCCGGCTCGGAATTCTCCTTCACCCCCGCCATCTCGTTTTTCGTCCTTTGCGAAAACGAAGCGGAGATCAACGGCTTATGGGAGAAACTCTCGCAGGGCGGCTCGCCGCGCATGGAGCTCGGCGCGTATCCCTGGGCGAAGCGCTACGGCTGGACCGCCGACAAGTTCGGCGTCGACTGGCAGCTGGTGCTCAACGACCAGAAGGGTTTCGCGAAGATCGTCCCCTCGATCCTGTTCGTCAACGAGCGTTACGGGCGCGTGAAGGAAGCCGTGAAGTATTACACCGGACTCTTCCCGAACAGCGGCGTGGTCTTCGAATCGCCGACTCCGGACGGCAAGGCGGTGGCGCATTGCCGTTTCAAGATCGACGGCCAGGAGGTCGTCATCATGGAAGGCGAAGGCAAACACGATTGGGATTTCTCGATGGCCTTCTCGCTCATGGCCTTCTGCAAGGATCAGAAGGAGATCGACCGCTACTGGGATAAGATCGCCGGCGAAGGCGCGCCGGCCCCCTGCGGCTGGGCTACCGATAAGTTCGGCCTGGCCTGGCAGATCGTTCCCGAGCGGCTGCTCGAATTCCGCAAGGACCCTAAAGTCTTCGCCAGGGTGATGGGCGCGGTCGTCTCCATGCAGAAACTCGATCTCGCGACCATGGAAAAGGCTGCTCAAGGATGAAGACTCTCAGAACCGCATTGATTCTCGTATCGCTCGCCGCCCTCGTCAGCTCCTGCTCCTGGTACGAGCGCATCAAGGGCAATCTCACGATAGGCCGCGATCGCAGCATGAGCGAAGCCTTCCAGAAGCTCTCGAACATGGAAGGCAAGGACATCGCCTTCGATAAGGTGACCCTGCCGGCCGACGATAGGGTGGACCTGCCGCCGAACATCGAGAGCACGGCCCTGCGGAAGTTCGTGGAGAGTTACCTCGACCTGCATCACTGGGTCCTCATCCAGCGCGACAACAAGCTGATCGTGACGACGACCGAAGCCTACGAAAAACTCTGGCTGCACGATATCGCGGCGGCGGAGGCCAAGGCGAAGGCCGAGAAGAAACCCCTGCTCGTGAAGTTCGAGGCGGACTGGTGCCATCCCTGCCACGACCAGGACAAACTCTTCAACACCGATGAGGAGTTGAATGCGGTGCTCCAGCAGTTCGTCCTGCTCAAAGTCGACGGCAATCAGCTGGATACGCCGGATGGCGAAGCGCGTCCCGAACATGCCTTCGCCAAGAAGCTCGGTTTACCCGACGGCTTCGGTTTCCCTATGGTCGTGCTTGTCAGCGTCGACGGCCAGACCAAGTCGCTCGAAGGTTTTACGAACGACCCCGGTTTTTACATCGACAAGTTCAAGCTCTTTCAGATCCATCCCAACCTTTGAGGCGGCCTAGCCTTGGATCGCATCGAGACGCTGCAACAGCGCGTCCACGGTGCGATCGATATGCTCGAGTTTATCCAGCCCGAAGAGCCCGAGGCGGAAGGTCTTGAAATCAGGCCTTTCATCGACCATCAGCGGTACGCCGGCGGCGGCTTGCAATCCCTGGGCTATCAGTCGGCTCACGATCTCGCTGTCCCGGGTATAGGAGACCACGACGCCCGGCGCTTCGAAACCCGGAGCGGCGACGCTCGGATAACCGCGCGCCTTCAGGCCTTCACGCACCTTCCGCCCCAGGACCTGCTGCCGCTCTTTGAGCGAGGCGAAGCCGATGCGCTTCATCTCCTCGGTCGCCGCGTGGAACCGCGCGAGGGCATCGGTCGGCATCGTCGCATGGTAGGCGTGCCCGCCGTCTTCATAGGCCTGCATGATCTGCCGCCACTTCTTGAGGTCGATGGCGAAGCTGCTGCTCGTCGTCGATTCCAAACGATGCAGGGCGAGCGGGCTGAAGAGGACGAGGGCCGCGCAAGGGCTCGCTCCCCAACCTTTCTGAGGCGCCGAGAGCAGGACGTCGACGCCGGTCTCCCGCATGTCTATCCACATCGCGCCCGAGGCGACGCAATCCAGCACGAAGAGGCCGCCGGCCGCATGGGTCGCGTCCGCGAGCGCTTTGATATAGGACTCGGGCAGCATCAGGCCGGACGCGGTTTCCACATGGGCGGCGAAGACCATCTGGGGTTTGCTGCGGGTTATCGTTTGAATCACGGTCTCCAAGGCCGGCGGAGCGTAAGGCGCTTCGCTCTCCGCATGGACGGGTTTGGCTTTCAAAACCTCCTCCTGCGCTGCGATACGGCCCTGCGCGAGGATCTGCGACCAGCGATAACTGAAGAAGCCGTTGCGGATGACGAGGCAGCGTTGATCGGTCGCGAACTGCCGGGCGATCGCTTCCATGCCCACCGTTCCGCCGCCCGGCACGATCGCGACCGCATGGGCGCCGTACACGTCCTTCAGCGTCCGCGCGAGATCACGCATGATGCCTTGGAAAACGCGTGACATGTGATTGAGCGAACGGTCGTTAAAAACCACGGAGTATTCAAGCAAACCCTGAGGATCGATGGTTGGATAGACGGATGACATGGCTCACCTCCACTTGCGTGGGGTGAGCATAGCCTGCTCATCGTCTCTCAGCGAGCGTTTTTCAGGAAGACCCTAAGGGTATCGTCGGGAGGAAGCTGCTTTAAGGCCCGGATCGCCGAGCTGGGATCGGCTTCTTTGAGAGCGATATAGGCGTTGGCCCTTTCAAAGACCATCGAATAGTTCTTGTTGGGTTCGGTCACCAGGTTCGCCAGGATATCGACCGCATCCGGACGATGGAAGGCGATGATGCCGAGATTGCGAATCGCCATGGCCATCTCGCCGTGAATTTCTTTCGCGGCCAAGGACGGCTCCGGTGAAGACAGCACCGCGCTCTCGTTCGTGACGAGCGGCGGCTCACGGTGAGCGAGGTCCTTCCAGAGCGGCAGCAGTTCGTCGCTTTGCAAGCTGTTGGCGAGCGAGACCAGCTGCGCCCGGTCATCGTTCTTGCTCGGCCCGAGGCGGTGGAAGAGATCGTAGAAATACTTCGCGATCATCTTGGGATCTTCGGCGCGCAGCTGCTGGGTCGTCGCATCGATCGCCAGGAAATTGCGCATGTCGGTCTTATCGATCAGAACGGCGAATTCTTCCGGAGTCATCGGTTTCTTCTCGGCCGCGCTGGGAGCTGCTGGGGCCGCCGCGGGCACGGGAGGAGCCGGCGCCTCGGCATGGACCGGAAGCACGGGAGCTTTGGAGGCACAGGTCTTGGCCGGCCTTACGCAGACCTTGGCGATCGCCGCGGAACGGTCACGCGAGTTCTCCTGCTTCCTCACCACCAGCCAGACCAAGGCGAGCGAACCGAGCCCGAGAGCTATAAGAACCGACTTCTTCATCGCCCCGTCCCCTCAGTAACCGTTGCCCGAGATGCCGAGCGCCGCCGACCACGTCCGGCAAAGGCCCTGGCCCTTGCGTCCGGTACCGTCGCCGTTGAAGTCGTAGTCCATCTCGAGTTTATAATCAGAAACTATAGCCGATTTGAAGGCCTTGCAATAATCGTAGTCGCACTTGGTGCCCACGATGTAAGCGAGGCTCGCCGACATCGCCGTGCCCTGGCACGCGGCGTAATCGGTGGGTTCATAGTCGTGGCGGATGTCGTGGGCGTGCCGCGCCTCGTGGTAGAAGAGCACCGAGCGATAGAGCGCGGCCACGGGATCCTTGAAGCGCTGGGCGACGCTCGCCTCGCTGCTGTCGCCGTTCGGGCACCAGTTGATGGTATCGGTATTATAGTAGGTGTAGCCGCCGCTGTTGCCGCATTTCTGGTTGGTGCCGAACTGAATGTTCCGCACCATGCTCGCGAAGTCGCGGCGGAAGCTGTCGGCGTCGAGGGCGATCCAGAGGTCGAACATATCGCTGAGCGCGAGGGTCTGGCCCTGGCTCATGCCCTTGAGGGTGACGGTTTTATTGCGGATGGGGTTTTCCGGGGACTGCGGCACGAGCTGCAGGGCCTGGTCGACCTTCGACGAATCGATGCTCTTGTAGACGAGCTTCGACATCTGCATCGGCAGGGCTACGGAGTTCTCGTTATCCTGCGGGTTCGCGACGGTGACGTCCCAGGCGCAGCCGGCTTCCATGCCCTGCTCCTTGATCTTCTGGTAGTCGTCGCAGCTCACGTCCATGCTGATCGATTTGCCGTTCAAGGCCGGCTTCAGGTTCTGGCATTGCGCGATCATGCGGCCGCTGATGGTCTTCGCCTTGATATCGCTGGGCGTCGGGTCGGAGTCGCCGCCGACGTCGAAGGTCATCGTCGTCATGCCGTAGGGGTTCGCGACGCGCGTGGTGCCGGTCGCGTAGTAGCACTGCTCGCCCGTCGGGTTATGCGCGTTGATCGGCAGTTTGTCCGCCGAGAGCGGCGCGACTTTCAGCGCGACCTTGAGGGCGTCGCTGATCGTATTGAGTTTGTTCGTGGGAAAGGTCGCCGTGCTGTTCGCGATCTGCGGCAGCAGGAGGCCGGCCTTGACCGCCTGATCGAGCTTCGCTGAACCGGCAAAACCCGTGGCGCTCGCCGGCGCGGGATCCAGCACGAGGTTTACGTTCTGGGCTGCGCCCGAGGCGTCCTGATAGTTGAGGTGAAGCAGGCATTCGGCGCCGGCGTTGCCCTGCGCGATCAGATCGGCGAGAGCTTGTTTGGCCGCAGCGCGGTAGTGGGAACGCCACATGAGATAGAGCTTCTGCCCCTTCTTCCAATCGCTGGCCTCGACATAGGAGCTGGCGTCCGAGCTCAGGCCTATATCGCGGCAGATAGGGCTCAAGCTGTCGAGCTGGGCCTGCGTGAGCGTCCCGTCGGTGACGAGGGCGCGGGATTGTTTGAAGCTGACTTCGCTCAGGCCCGGATCGAATTCGACCGCCATCACGCCGAAGGTGTAATCGACTGCATCGCTGTCCGGAGCTGCCGTGAGTTTTAAGGTCTGGCCGAGCGAGGAGACAGTCGTGCCGCCGGAGTTCGCGCTTTTGGTGCCGCTGTTCTTCTCGCTGTTCGCGGAGCCGGATTTATCTCCGGAATAGGCATCTTTTTTGCTGCTTGAGCCGAAGGTGGGTTTCGCTTCGGGCTGCGCGCAGCTCAGCAGGAAAAAGCCGCTCGCGAGCGACGCCAACACTAGAGGCTTTACGGTTTTGACTTTCATCAGGGCTCTCGTCTTTTAGAGAAGAGGTGCAAGCTCCTGATTCGTATCGGTATAATCCGGAAAGTCTTGAGGGTTTTCAGGCGGATAAAGAGCCAATGAAATAGAGGGGTTAGCCTGACTATACCCCTCCTATAACGAGCTCTTTTGAGCTGTATTCAGTCTTCAGCCGCCTGAGCCTGGTTTTGGTCCTGGGATGGGCTTTGATTTTGACATTGGTTTTGATCCTGGTCCTGACCCGCATCGTCACCGGTTTGGACGCTGGTATCGGCCTTGATCTCAAGCGCCGCCGCACCCATCTCGCCCGCCGCTTCCTTGGACGGCACGAAGAGATTCGACTGGCCCTGCGCGTCGAGCGCGAAGCTGATCGTCTCCGCGCCTGCGAGCACCGCGGCGTTCACGGCATCGGTAACATCGATCGACGTTGCCGTTTCCGCGATGATCTCGGCCGTAGAGAGCGGAAGGACGTCGGGACCGTTATTCCAGGTCACCTTCGTTTCATCCCAGTCCGCCAGAGTATAGGACAAGGCGAAGGGCGCGGATGAATTGCCGACCAGCTGCGAGGCCGGCAGCACGAGAGTGGCTTTGAGCCAGGCTTGATTCGCCTTGGGCAGGTCGAATCCGAAGAGGGCGCGCGCGGTGTTGTGGTAGGAGCCGGCATCGACGGTCGCCGCCGCACCGAAATTCGTGTCAGCGGGATTCGCACAACAGAGACTCTGTTGAATGAGACTGGCGTCGCGACTCACGCCGATACGCAAAATCGCGGCTTCGCTGAAACCAGCCAGGGCTAAACTGCTGAGAATCAGGCCGCGGCCGAGGTTTTTCGTGACAAAAGCCATGATGGAGGATTCCTTTCTTGTTTGGTAGTTCGAAAGGGCGGAGCTATACTGCCGGAGACAGCGCCTCTCGCGCCTTTTGCTTCGACCATGCATCGCGATCGAGGGTTTGGCCAGAAAGATATGCTGAGATTTCGGCGAGAGCGCAATGCAGGTCCCGTCTTTGACTCCTGAGCTGTGTTATCAGACGACTCACTAAGGAGAGGGCTTATGAAGACTCTTTTTCTCTCGCATATCCTGGCTCAAACGGCCTTGACCGCATCCCTCCTCGCGCTTGGATCGGCCCAGGCTGCCGCGCTTCAAACGACACCCATTCCGCGTCCTATTATTCCTATTCATCATCCGCTGCAAAGACTCCTGATCGTCGATCAAACGGCGGACAGCACAACGGGGAACTGCGACGTCGCGGGTCAATGCAATCTCAGAGCGGCTGTAACCAAGGCTGCCTCGCTCTCTCTACCCACGACGCTTCGTCTTGATGTGGACGTCGTGATCGATCAAGGGCAGATCGAAATTCCTGCGGGTCAAAGGCTGACGATTCAAGGCCAAGGCGTGAAAGCCATCACCGGCACGAGCCTCTCGCGACTCTTCCTGATCGATGCCGAGGCTCAGGTGAGCCTCAAGGATCTCGTGATCAGCCGCTTCCTGCAAACCGACGGCGGCGCCATCGTCAATTCCGGTGCTTTGGATACGACAGGAGTGACTTTCCAGGACAATCACGCGGATTGTTCAGGCGTCGGAGCGATGACGGCCTATTCGAGCTGCACCGGCGGCGCGATTCAAAACTTCGGGACTCTGGTGCTGAGCGACGGCACGCTCTTCCAAAACAATCAGGTCACCTCCGAAGCGTCCACGGCCTCTTTCACGACCTCAACAGCCAACGGCGGCGCGGTGTATTCGACCGGCACGGTCCGTATCGATGGTCTGGTCGTATTCTCGAACAACCTGGCTTCGTCCGGCGCGAATTCCGGCATTCATCCTCTGCCGGACGGAGGCGCGACGGCTGATGCGGCGGGCGGAGCGCTGGTGAACGCCGGCGGCGAACTTATCGTCACCGCGGCTTCGCAGGACAAGTGCCTCTTTCAGCAAAATCAGGCGGAATCGCAGGCGACGACCGTTCAGGGCACGGCGGCTGCCGCGAGTCGCGGGGGAGCCGTCGCATCGAACGGGGGCCATGTGGAAGGACTCGAGTCCTGCATGTATGCGGGGAATCAGGCTGCGACCGACGCGGATCGCAGCGTAGCTCCCTGACTCGTGCGGAAGAAGGAAGTCGACTCAGATCGGATCGTTGTCGTAAGTGCAGCAACGACCGCTCTTGCCGGCTTTGTTCGAAGCTTTCTGCCAAGGCACGACTTCGGCCTCCGGCTTGGTCTTGAGATCTTCGTATTTACCGAGCAGGTGTTCGGCCATCGCCCTATCGATCGGCATGAATTTGCCGACGCGTTCGTCGAAGGTGTGGACTTCGACCTTGGCGATGTTGAACCACCACGCATGAACGCGGAGACGGCCTTCCGCCATCGCTTTTTTCACGGACGGATAGGTTTGAACGTGCTCGAGCTGCTGCAGCACGTTGATCTGCGAGAGCTGGTTGTGCGGCGCGAGCTTGGGATCGAGCGTCTTGCCGGAATGGAGGCGGAAGAGGCTCGGCAGGCCGTTCTTCA
>JASLCY010000503.1 GCA_030151925.1 Oligoflexus sp. | reverse complement strand
AACTCACGCCGGAGGTGCTCGCCGGCGCGAGTTCGAGGTCCTCTTCGGGCCCGACGAATCGCACGTCGAGCACGAGCCCCGAATCGACCAGCATGGCCGCGGCGGCTTCCGCGCAGCCGTCGCAGGCCGCGGGCCCGCGGTACACGAGCGCGACCGGCCTTTTGCCTTCCGCATGAATGTGCGACATCGCCAGCCAGAATCCGCAGAAGAAAAGGATCTTAAGGAGCCTTTGCCACCGGGGATAAACGAGCTGCTGGGCCTCTGCCTGGGGACGAGCCATCGCTTGATCCGTTTTTCATCGATTATCGGGGTATATCAATATCTTAGAGGTAAATCCCGGCGGGCGGAAGGGCAGGAATTGCCTCATGCGAAAAAGGGAGGGCTCGAGGCCCTCCCTTTCATGAATGATTCACGGGAGCGTTGGGATCCGGGGTCCGAGGCGCCTCAGGGAGCCTTGCGGTTCGCGGACCATTGCGGGACGGCGATGTCGTAGAAGCCCTTGATGTCGAGCTTATGCTGATTGCTGCCGTCGCGGTTCATGACCCAGATGTTGCCCTGGCCCTTGCCGTTGCCTTCGCCGATGCGGTTCGAGCTGAACACGATCAGCTGGCCGTTAGGGGCGAAGCTCGGGCTTTCGTTATCGCCGGTCTTCAGGGTCAGGCGCTCGAGCTGGCTGCCGTCGGGATTCATGATGAAGCAGTCCCAGCGGTTGATGTCCTTATCGTAGCCCGCGAACACGATCTTATCGGATTCGGGCGACCAGTTCGGGGTCGCGTTGTACCAGCCCGCGTAGGTGAGGCGTTTATCGCTGGTCACGCGCGGCTCGGGGCCTTTTTCCAAGGGCGCGACGAAGATGTGCGGATTCCCGTAACGGCCGGAGACGAACGCGATCATCTTCCCGTCCGGCGAGAATTTCGGATCGACGTCGAGGCCGGCGCCTTCGATGAAGAGCTTCTTGCCCACGCCCTGCGGATTGGTGAGGAAGATATCGGTGTCGTCGCCGCGCGAGCTCGTGTACGCGATCCACTTGCCGTCGGCCGAGAAGTTCGCGCCCGAGTCGAGGCCGATGTAGTTGGTCAGGCGTTTCTTCACGCGGGTCTGCGTATCGTAGAGGAAGATCTCCGGGTTCTTGAATTCGTACGAGGTGAAGGCGATGTAACGGCCGTCGGGGCTCCACGAGGGCGAGAGGTGAGGATAGTCGCCGTCGGTGATCTGGACGGGATTGCCGCCGTCGAAATCCGAGATGAAGATCTGCTTCGCCGCACCCTTGCTGCGGCGGCCCACGAACACGAGGCGCGAGTTGAAGATGCCGGATTTGCCCGTGTAGGCCTCGAGGAGATAATCCGCGTACTGGCGGATGGTCGCCTTCCAGTCGGCGATGCGGGTAAACTGCTTGGCGAGGATCTCACGGCCGCGCGCGACGTCGATCGTCTTCATCGACAGCACCACGCCCTTGCCCGGCTCTTCCGAGATCGCGCCGACGGTCAAAGCTTCCACGCCGAGCGCGCGCCATTGCACGTACTCTTCGCCGCTCAGGCCCTTGTCGCCGATCCAGGCGGTGGAAGCCTGCGTATTATGCGCCTTCTGGAACTGCTGCCAGGCCGCGGAATAAGCGCCGTCGGCCAGGGGAGCGAAGAAGCCCGAGAAGACCAGCAGCCGGATCAACTCCTGCGAGCCTTCTTCGACGAGTTTCTTGCCTTGGGCGTCGTTGATCGTGCCGACCGCCTGGATCGACGGCGCCGCGACCACGAGCTTCCTGAAAGCCGGGTTATCGACGCTGATCAGCATGGGGCCGGAGGCTTCGGCCGCGAAGGCCGACGCGGCGCTGGCCAGCAGCGTGAGGAACAGGATGAGGATACGCTTCACGAATCATTCTCCTAAGGTTTGCATTCAACCAAAATGGTTTCCCCGGCGAGGTCCGCCGGCGGCGCATTGAAGGGCGAGGACTTGTTCACGGCGCGGACGCAGTAGTCGTCGAACACGGAATCGCCCGACTCCTGCTGGATCTCGGCCTGCATCAGCTCGCCGGACGCGCCGATGGTGATGGCGAGCACGGCGCGTATATCGGCCTTGGTCAGCTGGTAGGTCGTGGGCAGCGCATAGTTCTTGCGGATCACGCCCGTGAGGTAGCCGCGATACTTGTTCTGCTCGCTGAGGCCGGCGATGCCGCCGGGAGACGACACGGTGCCGGGTTTCTGCAGGGCATCGCGGATCTGCGCGAGTTCGGAGTTGTCTTCCGCCGTCAACTTACGGTTGTTCGGCTTGGTCTTATCCTTCAGCTTCTCGCGCACGAGGCGCTCGAGCGCTTCCGACTTCTTCAGTTTGGTGGTGACGTCGGGCTTCTCCTGGTCCTGGCCGTCCTTCACCGCGTCCGGGATCTTCTTGCCCTCTTCCGGCTTCACGTCCTTGGTCGGCTCGAGGCCCTCTTCCTCTTTCAGCTTGTCTTCGATCTTGAAGGTCTTGGTCAGCTGCGGCAGCTGGTTGTCGGGAACCAGGACCTCCTTGTCGACCTCCGCCTTCGGGATCACGGTCTTCGGCGCCGAGCCGAGCTCTTGCTCGGTCAGCAGCTCGGTATCCATGGCCCACTCTTCCATGATGGGCTGCGCGGGCTTGAAGATCTTGAGGAAGCTCAGGCAGAAGACCAGGACGTGGACGGCTACCGACACGCCTATCATCGCATAGAGCGTGCCGTGCTCTTCGTCCGTCTCAACAAAGGAAGGATTCTGAGATTTCATGGTCCCTTACTTCCTCGCCGGGAGTTTGGCTTCGGTCAGCATGCTGATCTTCGTCACGCCCGCGATGCGGGCCGCGCTCATCGCGTTCACGACCTTATCGTAGAGCACGCCCTTGTCGGCGCGGATGTAGATCTCTTTCTTCTCGCGGTTCTGGTAGATCTCGGTCAGGCGGGTCTCGAGCGCCTCGGAGGGGATGCCCACCTTCTCGATGAAATAATCGCCCTTCTGCGAGATCGAGAGCACCACCCGGTTCTCGGCGACCGCCGAGCTGCGCGCTTTGCTGCTCGGGAGATTCACATTGATGCCGCCGATCGAGAGGGGCGCCGTCACCATGAAGATGATGAGGAGCACGAGCATGACGTCGACGAGCGGCACGATGTTGATGTCGGCGAGGGCTCCGCTGTCGTCCTCGTGGTCCTGGTGCGAGGTCTTAAAGTCCATCGGGAACTCCTCAAATAGGCGCTTGCGTTGAGCCGCTGGTCTTACGGTCGCTCACGAGGTAGCGGCCGACGATATTGAGGAAGTCCATGGTGAAGCCGTCGAGCGAGCCGGCGAGCGTGCGGATGCGGGCGTTGGCGGCGTTGAAGGCGATAACGGCCGGGATCGCGGCCGCGAGGCCGAAGGCGGTGGCGATCAGGGCTTCGGAAATACCGGGAGCGACGGCCGCGAGGCTGGCGCTGCCTGAGCGGGCGATGCCTTCAAACGAGCTCATGATGCCCCAGACGGTACCGAAGAGGCCGATGAAGGGCGCGGCCGAAGCGATGGTCGCGAGCAGCGGGAGGAACGATTCGAGCTTCTTGCGCTCCACGCGCTTCGCCTTGTTCAGCGAGCGGTTGATGTTCTCCATGGCCGCGTTGATGGCGAGGGTCGAGTTCGGGAGGCTTTCCTTCAGCTGGCTGCCGCGAACGAGCTCGGCATAACCGGTACGGAAGACTTCCTTGGCCGGGCTCGGAGCGTAATCGCCGAGGCGGCTGTTCAAATCGTTGAGGGAACGGCTGTCCCAGAAGCTTTTGATGAACGAGTCGCTGCTGCGAATATTCTTTCGTAACACGATGAGCTTCCAAATGAGGATGGCCCAGCTCATGACGGAGAAGAAGACGAGGATCGTGAGGACCGTGAACACCACGATGCCCGAGTGCCAGGCTTGAGCGAAGATCGAGTGGGAAGCGCCCGAGCCAACGTCTTCAACCTGCACGCCCGGTTCCGGTGAAGCCGCGACGGCGCTTCCGGCCTCGGTTCTGACCGTCTCCCCGTGTTCCTGAGCGAAGGAAATACGACTGAAGCCCCAGATACCCGCGAATATCATCAACCCAAAGAGAGAAACAACAAACCAATTCTGAGCCTTGGTCATCATGGGACTAGGAACTCCGTGCATGTTAAAAATACGGTTCTTTATATATTACTATCCAGAGAGGGCAAGTGTCACCCTATTGACGGCTAATTTGGTAGCACGGATCAAAGAGTTAGCCAACTCCTAGCTCAACCTCTCGAAAATAGAAAAGAAAAAGCCCGAGTCCAAAAGGATGGACTCGGGCTCTCATTTACGTGAGGAAAGCTTAGGGTCTTTTAATCTTCGTGAGTTCGATGGTGGTGTCATTCA
>JASLCY010000484.1 GCA_030151925.1 Oligoflexus sp. | reverse complement strand
TTCATGCAGAGGTTCATACGCCTCGTCTCGCGCCCGGAACGGGGATGACGATCACTCGAAGATGTTTTTCATGGAATTATACGAATCCTCGTACCAGACGTATTCGCCGTCGGCTTTATAGGCGTCGTTCTTCTCGCCCGAGCACATCACGTAGCCCTGCACGGGATCGCAGTGCGGGGCACCGAAGACGTGGCCGGATTCATGGACGATCAGGATCTGCATCCGCTCCTTGGAGAAGTCGCCGTTGATGCCGGCGCCGCTCACCTGGGCCGAGCCGTAGGTCACGCCGCCGAAGGCATCCTTATCGAGCGCGATGAAATAGTCGTAACCGTGCTTGTTGTCGCCGGGGCCGCTGCCGTGCTCCCACTTCTTGCTCATGTTGAGCCAGCTGGTGGCGAGCGCCTCCGGACGGTCGAAGACGTCGACGCCGGGAGCGTCGCTCGAATCGAGGCCGTCGACCGCCTTCACGATGTGCTTGATGCCCATCATCTCGTCGAAGCCGCCTTGGAAGACTTTCTTCGTATTGGTCTTGGGATAATAGATCGAGCCTTTGCGCGTCATGGTCTCGATCACCCACTTCTCGGCGTCGGCGCCTTTCGCGGCCCCGACGTCGAAGTAGCGTTTATCGTAGATCACGAGCGCGAACACGCCCTTGCCTTTGGCGATGTCGAAGGCCGACGGTTTGTCCAGCGCCTTCTTCTCCTGGCCGTATTCCAGCTGCGCATTGATCTGGTAGGAGCCGCGGCCGAGCGCGAAGCGCGATTTCTTAGCCGTATCCTCGAGGAAGACCGGCACGTCGATCGTCACGTCCTGCGAGGCCCCGCCGGCGAGCTTCACGGTCGTGGCCGCGAGGGGAACGTCTTTGAAATCCGTGAAACGCGAACTGGTGAGCGTCGGCGTGATCTTCACCTCGCCCTCGACGGAACCCGCGTTCTTGAGCGAGAAGGTGACCTTCAAAGGGACGCCTTTTTGCGGCGCTTCGCCTTTATCGTTTTTCACGGCGATGGCCGTTACGCTCGGATCGAGTTTCGCCGGCAGCGACTGCATATCGGTGCCCGTTGAAGCGGTGCCCGCATCCGTCGTGCCGGTCTGCTGGTCGGAAGCGCCGCCCGTCTGGGTATCGGCGGCCGAATCATCGCCTTCGCCCGTCGCGCCGCTCTGCGAGCCTTGGCTGAACGTGGGCCTCTGGGGGATGGCTTGGCTGCATGCGCTGACGAGCACCGCGAATAACGCTATAGAGATGGACGAACGCATAAAGCCTCCTACGCTTTTCCCATCAGCTGGATCGGCTCAAACCGACGGAATATTGAGGAAAGTTTTTTAAACGCTTCTTTTTTTAAGGATTACGATCGCTTACTGCGCGTTGGCGCCGGCCACGCGGCACTTTTTAAAACACGCGTCGCGGCTCGCATCCGCGTCCGGATAGTTCCTGAATCGATAGGGAGCCGACACCTGGCACAGGTAGATCTCATCGAGCACGGCCTGATCGGTTCCGCAATCGAGGCCCGGCCCCACGATATCGCCGCCGGCCATGATGCGGTTCGTGAGCGCGGCGACCGCCGAGGTCTCGTTCAGGGCCCGCATCGAAACCGTCGGCGAATCGACGAAATATCCGAAGTTATGCACGTTCCAGATCTTCCCGAGGCTGGCCTCCGCCGTCGCGTATCCGGTGATGCCGCGCGGGACCTGATAACGGTCGGCCGGCAGGTCCTTTTTATCGGTGATCGAGGCGAAGCCGCCCGTCGAGCCCATCACCATGATATCGGTGCTGTGGCAGCTCACGCAGTCCATGTTCAGCGCGTGCGTCCTGGTCGGATGCAGGATCGCGTAGACCGATTCGAAACGCTCCGCGGCCGAGACGTTGAACTTATCGCGGAAGATCTGCGCCGTGCTCAGCTTCCTCTCCGGGAGGTCGACGTAGCTCGTGAACACCTGCTGCGGAGGAGCCTGCGTCGACATCTTCGCCGCATCGCCGAAATCCGTCAGCGCCTTGGTCGTGAAGATCGCGTTTCCGGCCTGATCCTTCGCGACGTCGCCGCGGAAGAAGATCCAGGGCGTGAATGCGCGCCCCGGCACGCCCATCATCGCGATCAGGCCCATGCCGTCCGCTTTTAAGTACTTCGTCAGGAAACCTTGGATCGCCGTCGAGACCTCCGCCGTATCCTTCGTGCGTTCGGCCTTCAGGCCCGGATGGACGCCCAGGCGGGCGCCGTTCGTATCCGCGCCGAGATTCTTCGCGGCCGCCTTGATGGTGAGGAGATCGTCGAGCACGGGTTGATAGGGAGCGAAGTTCACCTTGAGCTCGAGGGGATCGGCGCTGCTCGCATAGGTGCCGAGCGTATAGACCAGATGCAGAGCGAAATCCTTCGGCGTTTTCTTGCCGGGACGCATCGGCACCGAGACGTTGTCGTTGATCGAGGGCCCGGAGACGGCCAGAGGCTGGGCGATCAGGCGAACCTGCACGAGGCAGCCGGGCACGACTTCCTTGAATTCGCTCGGCACGCCTTCATGCGCGAAATCCGCGGAAGGCGCGCAGGGGTCGAAGCGGAATGCGACCACCTTCCAGTTCGCGTAGACGCCGCTGCCCTGATCCGCCTCATGCACGATGCCGACCTTGGTCGAGGCGGCGATCACCTGATCGAAGAGGCCCTGGCTCAGGAACGTGCTGATCGGCAGATCGGGTTTGATCGTGTCGCTCGAGAGGTCGTAAGAAAACAGGACGGAGACGTCGTTGCCGTCCACCAGCGCGCTGGGCGGCGTGCGCTCCAGCGAGGTGTCGATCGCCGGTCGGTCCGCGATGTTCTTCCGGGCGGAACGGGCCGTGAGGTCTTCGCCCTTGAGCCGCGAGGCGTTCGCGGTTTTACAGGCGTAGGCGAGGCCGAGGCACAAGACGGCGGCGAAAGGCAGGCCAGCGAACTGAACGGCTCTGGGCGGCATCGAAGGGGCTCCCTTATTTCATCTATTACTATTATGAAGGGCCCCTTTCTTTTGAGAATAGGCAGCAAATGCCTAGTTTCATTCGGGTAACATAGAAGCATGCCGCTCCCGAGCTCGCGTCTTCTGTCGCCGGCGCACCACGGTTTTATTCCTCCGTAATTCCGCGAGGTGGGCAATTCTCTCCCCAGGTATAAAAATTTTCCCCCATCTTCTCCAGCAGTTACCCTGAATCAATTCGCCGAGGGCTAAATTCTTTTCCTGCTCCGACGAAAGAATGGGTACAGGGTCACACGATGTGACTCGAACATATGACAGGAGTCTAGAGTATGGGTTTAAGGATCAGAACCAATACCGCATCACTGAACGCTCAAAGACGTTTGGCTGGCTCGGTACAGAACTTGGAAGATTCAGCAGCCAAGTTGTCATCTGGTAAGCGCATAAACAAAGCTGCCGATGACGCTGCAGGCCTCGCGATCTCCAGCAACTTGACCGCGGACATCCGCTCCCTGAACCAAGCAAAACGCAACGCCCAGGACGGTGTTTCGCTGGTTCAAACGGCTGAAGGTGGACTCGAAGAAACCACCAACATGCTGACCCGCCTCCGCGAGCTCGCAGTCCAAGCGGCATCGGACACGATCGGTGAAACGGAGCGCGGCTTCCTCGACAAGGAATTCGTCGCACTGAAAGACGAGATCGACCGTATCGCGACGGCGACCGATTTCAACGGTACGCGCCTCCTCGTTGGTAACTCCGACCTCCCAGGCGAGATCGCCAACCAACCCGGCACTTTCCCGCTTGAAGTCCAAGTCGGCAAAGACTACTTCGCAGGCGTGGACAACGTCGACCAACGCAACCAAGTGAACGTCATCAAGATCGACCTTGGCAAACTCAACGCTTTCACTTCCGGCGACGGCTCGCTCGATATCGGGATGGCTGAAGAAGGAACGCGCGTGAACAGCAAGGCTTCCGCTCAGACGTCCATCAACAAGCTCGACGAAGCTATCGTTAAGGTTTCGGACTACCGCTCCTACCTCGGTGCGATCCAGAACCGCTTCGGCAGCACGATCGACAACTTGGCAACTACGACCGAGAACTTGAGCCAAGCGAATAGCCGTATCCTCGATACGGACTTCGCCGAAGAGACCGCGCGCTACACGTCGAACAACATCCTCAAGTCGGCTGGTACCTCGGTTCTCGCTCAAGCGAACCAACTTCCTCAGACGGCTCAGGAACTCCTCCGTAACCTCTAAGGTTAAGGGTTTCTTGACCAAAGTTCTGACCGCTTTTCGTCCAGCTTTTGAATCCGTCATAAAGGCGGGAGCCCTCTGCTCCCGCCTCCTGATGGAGGTTTCTTTCCCCCCAGAATTCGCCCTTTCCCGCGTTGACCTTCCCCCTTCGCTTCTTCACAATAGATCGCGTACCGATCTGTTCATTATTCCCAGGGTTCAACCATGGATAAAAACCGGGTTATAGAAGTCATCGGCGCGCCCTCTGATCTCGGCGCCAACATTCGCGGCGCGAACATGGGTCCCGCTTCGATCCGCATCGCGCACCTCAAGACCAAGATCGAGCAGCAGGGCTGGGGCGTCATCGATCTCGGCGATCTGCATATCCCCATTCGCGAGTCGCTCATCCAGGCCGTGGTGGATCAGCATTATCTCCCGCCCCTGAAAGACATCTGCAGCAACCTCGCGGACGTTACGGAAGGCGTCCTCGACCGCGGCCACTTCCCGCTCCTGCTCGGCGGCGACCATAGCCTCGCGATCGGCAGCATCAGCGGCATCCTCCGCCAGTACGGGAAAAGACAGCAGGAACTCGGCCTCATCTGGGTCGACGCGCACGCCGACATCAACACGCCCACGAGTTCGCCGAGCGGCAACATCCACGGCATGCCGCTCGCGATCCTGCTCGGCGAAGGGCACGAGGCCCTCACCGGCATCACGCCGAAGAAACTCAATCCCAGGAACACCGCTCTCATCGGCATTCGCAATATCGACGACGAGGAGAAGCGCATCCTGCGCAAGAGCGGGATCAAGTATTTCACGATGCGCGACATCGATGAGAAAGGCATGTTCAACGTCATGCACGAGGCGATCGAGCATGCTTCGAACGGCACCGCAGGCATCCATCTCTCCTTCGACATGGACGCTATCGATCCGCGCTATGCGCCGGGCGTCAGCACTCCCGTGAGCGGTGGACTGACTTTGCGCGAGGCTCATCTCTGCCTGGAGATGATCTCCGAATCCAAGAAGCTCGTAGGCATGGACCTCGTCGAACTCAATCCCGTGAATGATATCAACGCCCAGACCGCCAATCTCCTCGTCGACCTGGTTCTGTCGGGCCTCGGCAAATCCATCGTTTGAAGCGCATGCGCGCTTTCATTCGCCGGCCGGGACGCATGCGCGGTGCGCATTCATCCGCCGGCTTTTGCCGGCTTTTTGCCAGTTCACCGCGTCGTTTTCTTGATATTAGCCCCTCAGTGGGGTAAGCAGTTGGGTTCAGTGGACCTCAGTCCGCGCTAATTCGGCATGATATCAGGACCCATACGATGTTTACTCTTCATCAAAAAGATCCGGGCGGCAACGCTCGCCTCGGCACCCTCAAACTCGCTCACGGCGAAGTCCAAACCCCCATCTTCATGCCGGTCGGCACGGTCGGTTCCGTCAAGACCATGGTGCCTGAGGACCTGCACGGCCTCGGCGCGGAGATCATCCTCGGCAACACCTATCACCTCTATATCCGCCCCGGCCTCGAAGTGATTCGTGAGTTCGGCGGCCTCCACGGCTTCGTCAACTGGCAGAAGCCCATGCTCACCGACAGCGGCGGGTTCCAGATCTTCTCGCTGGCGAGCCAGAGGAAGATCGACGAGCAGGGCGCGCATTTCCAGAGCCACCTCGACGGCAAGAAAATCCACCTGACGCCCGAACTCGCGGTCGAGATCCAGGAGACGCTCGGCTCCGACATCCACATGGTGCTCGACGAATGCACGGCGCATCCCGCGACCTACGAGCAGGCGCGCGATTCGATGCGCCGCTCGATGCGTTGGGCGAAGCGTTCGCGCGCCGCGCGCACGCGCATGGAGCTCGCGCAGTTCGGTATCGTGCAGGGCAGCATGTACGAGGACCTCCGCACCGAGAGCGCCAAGGCGCTGATGGACATCGATTTCGAAGGCTACGCGATCGGCGGCCTCTCGGTCGGCGAACCGAAGCCCGACATGCGCCGCATCACGCGGCACTGCTGCGAGCTCCTGCCCGAGGACAAGCCGCGCTACCTGATGGGCGTCGGCACTCCGCTCGATCTGATCGAATCGATCGATATGGGCGTGGACATGTTCGATTGCGTGATGCCGACGCGCAACGGCCGCAACGGGACCCTCTTCACCTCGCTCGGCAAGGTGAACATCAAAAACACGAAATACCGCCTCGAGAAGGGTCCGCTCGATCCTGCTTGCTCCTGCTACACGTGCAAGAATTTCTCGCTGAGCTACCTTCGCCACCTCTTCATGGCGAAGGAGTATACCGCGCAGCGTCTCCTCTCCCTCCATAATCTGACGTATTACCTCAAGCTTATCCACGACATACGGGCGGCCATTGCAGCCGGCACGTTCCAGGATTTGCTCCGTCACCACCAGGGGTTGTGGGACAACTGACGGTCGCCCCCGCTCTGGGGCAAGGCCTCTAAGCCAGGCGGGGCCTCGCCTAAGAGGCCTCGAATTGTTAAGAAAGATGTTACCTTTTCCTCATCGCTCGCTCACCGCTCGTTTGTTATAGTTACCTAGCAAAATGAGAGGTCCTCACCGATGCGCATCCTAGTTTCTTTGTTCCTCCTTGGTTCTTCCTTCGTGCTCAGTCCCCATGCCCAGGCCGAGACTCTAACGTGGGATCAATGCGTCGCCGAAGCTTCGCACAACAACGCCGCGATCAAGGCCGCTTACCAGTCCTGGCGTTCGAGCATCG
>JASLCY010000475.1 GCA_030151925.1 Oligoflexus sp. | reverse complement strand
CGGGAATCGATCGGGTCATGATCTATCGTTTCGATCAGGAATGGAACGGCGAGGTGATAGCGGAAGCGCGCGAAGAGCATCTCGATACGTTTTTGCGCCTGAAATACCCGGCTTCCGATATCCCCCCTCAAGCTCGCCAGCTCTTCTTCCAGAATCGCTCGCGGATGATCATCGATATCGACGCCGAGCCGGTCCCTATCTTAACCAACGGTTTCCATCCCGCTGAAATCGACTTGACCCATTCCGTGCTGCGCGCGGTCTCGCCCATCCACATCCAATACCTTATGAATATGGGAGTGACGGCTTCGTTTTCAGCTCCTATCAAGGTCGGTCATCGCCTCTGGGGCCTGATCGCCTGCCATCATTATTCAGGCCCGAGGCATATTCCCTCGGAAACCCGTTCCGCGTTTGAGCTCGCCGCCCAGATCGTATCCGGGAAGATCAGCGACATGGTCACGGCCTCCCGTCTCCAGAGCAAGAACAACGCCCTCATCTTGACTCAAAACCTGCTGTCGAGCATCGCCTCCGGGGTGAACCCCCACGACTGCTTCAAGACTCATGAGAAAGCCATACTCCAGCTCACGGAAAGCACCGGCGCCTTCGTCAGGATCAATGGGCAGGGCCTGTTTCTGGGAGCGGAGCCGCGGCCGGAAACCTGCAACGCCCTTCTCGATCACATCAAGAACTTTGAATCGACCACATCCTGGAAGTCGGACTGCCTTGCCGATGCGCTCGACGTGCCCTTCGATCCCAACGCCGCCGGCGCCCTCGCAGTGCCCCTGTCGCTCGGTTTTGAAGACACCTTGATCTGGTTCCGGCCGGAAGAGGTCGCGGAAGTCCGGTGGGCCGGCAAGCCGAAGGATAAGCAGTCCTCCCATCGCAACACCCTCGAGCGGCTGACGCCGCGCAGCTCCTTTGCGGAGTGGCTGGAAAAACGCGAGCACTGCTCGCGGTTATGGAGCGAGGCGGACGACGATTGCGCCCAGTACCTTCTCTTCGGCTTCGTCCAGGGGATATTCTCCAAGGCCCAGGCTCTTTCCTCGGCCTATCAGGAGCTCGAAGCGGTCTCACGGTCGAAGGACGAATTCATCAGCACCATCTCGCACGAGCTCCGGACTCCGCTCAGCATCATCATAGGCTGGATCGATATCCTCAAGGAGTTCCCGCAGAGCCATCCGGAAGCGGAAGAGGCCGTGGAGATCATCCAGAGGAACGCCAAGACCCAGGTGACGCTGATCGACGACCTGCTGGATATCTCGCGCATCATCGCCGGCAAGCTGCGCCTCAATCCGCAGCCGAACATCCCGATGAACCAGCTCGTTTCGAATGTGGTGGAGAGCCTGAAGCCGACTGCCGAAGCCAAGTCCATCGCCCTGGAGCTCAAGCTCGAAGGGGACGAGAAGATCACGGCTGATCCGGACCGGCTGCGGCAGATCATTTGGAACCTTGCGACGAACGCCATAAAATTCACCCCGAAAGGCGGCAAGATAAAGGTCAACGTTCGGAAACAGAGATCCAACTGCCAGATCGTGGTGGAAGACAACGGGATCGGCATCGAACCTTCGAAGCTGTCGGGGATCTTCGGGCGTTTCGTCCAGGCCAAGGCCTCGTCGGCTCAACTCGGAGGCCTCGGGCTCGGCCTTTCCATAGTGAAATCGCTCGTGGAGCTGCACGGAGGAAACGTGGAAGCCTTCAGCGAAGGCGAGGGACGGGGCTCGAAATTCGTCGTGACCATCCCGGTCTATGCGCTTTCCACCGAACGGACGGCGCCTGCCGAAGCGCCTCCGGATCCGAAGAAATCCTCGCGCCTCTCCGGGCTCCGGGTCTTGGTCGCCGAAGACCAACCCGATTCCCTGCGGGGCCTGATGATACTCATCGAGAGAAACGGCGGCACGGTCCAGGGCTATAGCAATGGCCAGGAAGCGCTTCAGGCCTTAAGGTCGCAAAGGTTCGACCTTATCCTGTCCGATATCGGAATGCCCGAGCTGACCGGCTACCAGCTTATAGAGACCTGGAGGGCCGAGGAGAAAAAGCACAATATCCCGACCATCCCCGCGATCGCCCTGACGGCTTATGCCGGCTCGAAGGATCGCATCAAGGCGCTCGAAGCGGGCTTTCAAAGCCACATTTCGAAACCGGTGAACCGCGATGAGCTCCTGGCCGTGATCTCGTCGTTTCAGATTGGAAAAACGGAAGACTGAACGCCTTGCCCCTCGACGGGACGGAATCCGCGGATCGAACGCCGCGCTTTAAGTCTTCTTCCGCTGCTTGAGGTAACGCGCGTAGAGGTCGGGGCGAAGCCGCTCGGTTTTTTTCAGGGCTTCGGCCTCGCGCCAGGCGCGAATCTTCGTATGATCGCCGGAGAGGAGGACCTCCGGCACCTTCATGCCTTCGAATTCCGCCGGCTTCGTATAGAGAGGGTATTCGAGCAGGCTTTCGAGCCCCGCTCCGAAGGAATCCTCGACCGCGCTCTGGCGATTGCCGAGCACGCCCGGCACCAGCCTCAGGATGGAATCGGCTATCGTCAGGCTCGGCAGCTCACCGCCCGAGATCACGTAATCGCCGAGCGAGATATCCTCATCAACATAGCGGTCGTAGAATCGCTGATCGATGCCCGCGAAACGCCCGGAGATGAAGATCAGGTCCTCGCCGCTCTCCGCATAACGCTGCGCGTCCGCCTGCGTCCAGGCCCGGCCGCTCGGGCTCGTGACGAAGACTTTCCGCGGCCTCGTGAAGGCTTGCAAAGCCCCGACCAACGGCTCCGGCCGCAGCACCATCCCATCGCCGCCGCCGAACGGCGCGTCATCCACCGAACCGTGTTTATCGACGGCGAATTCCCTGAGATTGACGGCTTTGATATGGATATTCGCGCGCTCGGCGGCGCGGAACACGCCGAACTTCGCATAAGCTTCGATGAAAGCGGGAT
>JASLCY010000043.1 GCA_030151925.1 Oligoflexus sp. | reverse complement strand
CACGGACCCGCAAGGCCGCGACGACGTCTACACCATGGTCGTCACGGGTTTCCAGAATCCCGTCTATTCCACGATCTATATCATCTCCATGCTGATTCTCGGCTATCACTTGAGCCACGGGCTTTCGAGCATGTGGCAGTCGGTGGGTCTCAACCATCGCAAGTACAACCTGTTTTTTCGCAAGATCTCCCCGCTGATCGGCTGGGTGGTCTGTCTCGCAGCGGCTTCGATCCAGCTCGCCGTTCTCGTAGGTGCGATTAAGTAAGACACCGGATCCCGCGCCGCGTCCTCCCACGTTTATTAACGAAAGAATAGAATTCAGGAGAATTGATATGCTCAAACTCGACGCCAAAGTCCCAGCTGGCGATCTGGCCAGCAAGTGGGAAAACCATCTGTTCCATTCGAAATTGGTCAACCCAGCGAACCGCCGTAAATATAGAGTGATCGTGGTCGGTTCGGGCCTCGCCGGAGGCGCCGCCGCCGCGACCCTCGGCGAGCAGGGCTACCAGGTTTCGTGCTTCTGCTTCCAAGACAGTCCGCGCCGCGCGCACTCCATCGCCGCCCAGGGCGGCATCAACGCGGCGAAGAACTATAAGAGCGACGGCGACAGCATCCGCCGCCTCTTCTACGACACCATCAAGGGCGGCGACTTCCGCGCTCGCGAAGCCAACGTCTATCGCCTCGCCGAAACCAGCGTTCGCATCATCGACCAGTGCGTGGCGCAAGGCGTGCCTTTCGCTCGTGAATACGGCGGGTTGCTCGATAACCGCTCCTTCGGCGGCGCCCAGGTGTCCCGGACCTTCTACGCCCGCGGGCAGACCGGCCAGCAGCTGCTGCTCGGCGCTTATTCAGCGCTCGAACGCCAGATCGGGCTCAAGCACGTGAAGATGTTCCCCCGCACCGAAATGCTCGACCTCATCGTCATCGACGGCCGGGCGCGCGGCATCGTCGTCCGCGACCTCGTCACCGGCAAGATCTCGACCCACATGGCGGAAGCCGTCGTGCTCGGCACCGGCGGTTACGGCAACGTCTTCTACCTTTCGACCAACGCCAAGGGCTGTAACGTGACCGCGACCCACCGCGCGTGGAAACGCGGCGCCGGTTTTGCGAACCCCTGCTACACCCAGATCCACCCGACCTGCATCCCCGTGTCCGGCGATCACCAATCGAAGCTCACGCTGATGTCGGAATCCCTTCGTAACGACGGCCGCGTCTGGGTTCCGAAGCAAAAAGGCGACAAACGCCCGCCGGATCAGATCCCGGAAGAGGAGCGCGATTACTTCCTCGAACGCAAATACCCGAGCTTCGGCAACCTTTCCCCGCGCGATATCGCCTCGCGCGCCGCGAAAGAAGCCTGCGACGCCGGCCTCGGCGTTGGACCGGGCGGTCTAGGCGTTTACCTCGACTTCCGCGACGCGATCAAACGCGAGGGCGAAGACGTCATCCGCGAGCGTTAC
The DNA here is from genome assembly GCA_030151925.1 of Oligoflexus sp. Taxonomy (GTDB): domain Bacteria; phylum Bdellovibrionota_B; class Oligoflexia; order Oligoflexales; family Oligoflexaceae; genus Oligoflexus. The sequence goes on along the minus strand of JASLCY010000043.1, from coordinate 5,615 downwards.
GGCAACCTCTTCGACATGTACCAGCGCATCACCGACGAGAATCCCTACAAGGTGCCGATGCGCATCTACCCTGCGGTCCACTATACGATGGGCGGGCTGTGGGTCGACTACAACCTCATGAGCACCATCCCGGGCCTCTACGTCATCGGCGAGGCGAACTTCTCCGACCACGGCGCCAACCGCCTCGGCGCGAGCGCGCTCATGCAAGGCCTCGCGGACGGTTATTTCGTCCTGCCCGGCACGATCAGCGATTACTTCGCCAGCAGCAAGTTCGACAAAGTCGACGAGAACCATCCGGAAGCGAAGAAGGTCGAGAAGGAGATCCAGGACCTCACGGAGAAGCTCCTTAACATCAAGGGCAACCGCTCGGTGGATTCGATCCATAAGGAGCTGGGCAAGCTCATGTGGGAGAAATGCGGCATGGCCCGCTCGCGCGAAGGCCTGCAGGAAGCGCTGAAGCGCATTCCCGAGATCCGCAAGGAGTTCTGGACGAACGTGAAGATCACCGGAACCGGCGAGAGCTTCAACCAGGAACTCGAGAAGGCCGGCCGCGTCGCCGACTTCATCGAGCACGCGGAGCTTATGTGCCTCGATGCCCTCGAGCGCGAAGAATCCTGCGGCGGCCACTTCCGTGTCGAGCACCAGACGGAGGATGGGGAAGCCAAACGCGATGACGAAAACTTCTGTCATGTCGCGGTTTGGGAATACATGGGTGCCAACCAGAAACCCGTACGTCACATAGAGTCGTTAGTCTTTGAAAACGTCAAGCTCGCTACAAGGAGTTACAAGTAATGGAACTCACACTTCATGTCTGGCGCCAAAAAAATGGCCAAGATACTGGAAAAATGGTTACTTACAAGGCGCGCGACGTCTCGCCTGATATGTCCTTCCTTGAGATGCTCGACGTCGTCAACGAAGACCTGATCGGCAAAGGCGATGAGCCCATCGCGTTTGACCACGATTGCCGCGAGGGCATCTGCGGTTCGTGTTCGATGATGATCAACGGTAAACCCCATGGCGGCCAGCGCGGAACCACGACTTGCCAGCTCCATATGCGCAGCTTCAAAGACGGCGATCAGGTCTACATCGAGCCCTGGCGTGCCAAAGCCTTTCCTGTGGTGAAAGACCTGGTGGTCGATCGTGGCGCGTTCGACCGTATTATTTCGAAAGGCGGTTTCGTCTCGGTTGCGACCGGCGGCGTCCCGGACGCCAACTCCATCCCCATTTCCAAGGAAGCGGCGGATACGGCGATGGACGCTGCGGAATGTATCGGCTGCGGCGCTTGCGTTGCTGCTTGTAAGAACGCATCAGCCATGTTATTCGTCTCCGCGAAAGTATCTCACTTAGCAAATCTCCCTCAGGGCCAGACCGAAAGCATGGAACGCGCGACTCACATGGTCGAGCAGATGGACAAAGAGGGCTTTGGTAACTGCACCAACTACTTCGAATGCGAAGCAGCCTGTCCGAAGCAGATCAGCGTTGGTTTTATCGCGAAAATGAACAGGGACTTCCTGAAGGCGAGTTTGCTCCACCAGGAGCACGTGGCAAAAAAATGAACTACGAAGTCATTGTCGAGTTGAAGCCTGAAGTCTTGGATACCCAGGGACGTGCGATCAAAGAGGCGCTTCAGCGCCTCGGGCACAAGGATCTCAAGTCGGTGAAAGTGCAAAAGCGCTTCGTCCTTGAGGTCGACGGCCCGGAAGCCGACGCCGATAAGCTGGTCAAGCAATTGGCGGAAGAGCATCTCGCAAATTCCGTGGCGGAAACCTTCTCGACCAAAAGGCTTTAAGGCAATGGCTAAGTCTCAGAGCTTACACGCGATCGGACTTGTTCAATTCCCCGGCTCCAACTGCGATGCGGACTGCGTCGACGCCTTTAAGAACCTCTTCGGGCTGGATCTCACCCTGATCTGGCACGAGGAGACCTCTCTCCCCGCAAAACTCGATGGCCTCATACTTCCGGGCGGCTTCAGCTACGGAGACTACCTCCGCAGCGGAGCCCTGGCGAGCGTGAGCCCCATCATGCAGGCGGTGAAGGGCTATGCGGCGAAGGGCGGCGCGATACTCGGCATCTGCAACGGTTTTCAGGTGCTGACCGAAAGCAAGCTCCTCCCCGGCACCCTTCTCAAGAATCAATCCCGCACCTTCATCTGTGAATACGCGCACCTCGCAGTGCCGGAAGGCCGTTCGCGTTATCACCAGTCCTTGAAGGGCCGGACCTACAAGGTTCCCATCGCTCACGGCGAGGGGAACTACTATATCGGGAGCGACGGGCTGAAGAAGCTGCAGGACCAGGGCCAGATCCTGTTCCAGTATGCGAACGCCCAAGGCGAGCAGAGCGCGGCGACCAATCCGAACGGGGCGGTCCTGAACATAGCCGGCATCGTCAGCGAGAACGGCCGCATCCTCGGGATGATGCCGCACCCGGAACGAGCCTCAGCGAGTCTTCTCGGGAGCGCGGATGGCCAGCCCATCCTCAAGGCCTTTCTCGAGACCACGGCCCAAATTTAAGCGTTTGAAAGGTCCTTAAGCTGGGCCTTTTTCTTTGAGATGGATAAAGAGATGGAACAGTCCCAAGCGTCACAGAAAGAACTCGTCCAGGAAGCCGAAGGCCTCGAAAGGCTCAGCCGCGCCGCTCTTATCGGCGAAACGGGCGAAGGTTTCACCGCTCTTTTGAAAAAGCACAAGATCTCGGCCGACGAATACAAGGTGCTCAAGGACATCGTCGGCCGCACGCCGACGCTGGCGGAGCTCGGCGTCTTCTCCGCGATGTGGAGCGAGCACTGCTCCTATAAATCCTCGAAGGTCCATCTCGGCAAACTCCCGACCAAAGGCCCGCAGGTCGTGGTCGGTCCAGGGGAGAACGCCGGCGTCGTGCGGCTCTCCGGCAAGCTCTGCGTCGCCTTTAAGATGGAGAGCCACAACCACCCGAGCTATATCGAGCCTTATCAGGGCGCAGCGACCGGCGTGGGCGGGATCCTGCGCGACGTCTTCTGCATGGGCGCGCGGCCGGTGGCGAACCTCAACTCGCTGCGTTTCGGCCAAAGGAAGCATCCCAAGACGCATTATCTCTTCGCCAATGTGGTGAAAGGGGTGGGGGACTACGGCAACTGCGTGGGCATTCCCACCGTCGCCGGCTCGGTCTCCTTCGACAAGACCTATGACGGCAACATCCTGGTCAATGCTATGACCGTCGGCACGATCCACGAGGACCGCATCTTCAAGGGCTACGCCTCGGGCGTGCACAACCTGGTGGTCTATGTGGGATCCGCGACCGGCCGCGACGGGATTCACGGCGCGTCGATGGCCTCCGATAGTTTCTCGAGCGCCCAAAGCGGTGAAAGATCAACGGTGCAAGTCGGCGATCCTTTTGCTGAAAAACTGCTTTTGGAAGCCACGCTCGAGGTCCTGGATCGCGGCCTCGTGGTCGGCCTCCAGGATATGGGCGCCGCCGGCCTCACTTCGTCCTCTTTTGAGATGGCGGATCGTGCGGGCAATGGCCTTTATCTGAACCTCGACCACGTTCCCGCCCGCGCCCAGCATATGACAGCCTATGAATTGCTGCTCTCCGAATCGCAGGAGCGCATGCTGATGTGCGTCGAGCCTTCCAAATGGGAGGCGCTGCAGGAATGCCTTAAACGCTGGCAGCTGCCCTTCGCCATCATCGGCCTCGTCACCGGTACGGGACGCATGCATATCGTGAAAAACGGTACGCTCGAAGTCGACGTTCCCGTGGCTCCGCTCGCCGATAAAGCTCCGCGTTACCAGCGGCCCTTCGAATACCCGAGCCGCGAATACAGCAAGGACTCACGTTTCAGAGGCCTTGTCCAAAAAGCCTCCTTCTCGGAGCTCCTGACAGCCTGTTTGCACGATACCGGCGCCAAGACCAAGATCTATCGCCAGTACGATCATCATATCGGGAATAAAACCGTCCTGGGCCCTGAGGAAGAAGGGGCCGGCCTCATCTGGATGAAGTCTCCCTGGGCGGAAGCCGGCGATGAGCATGTGGGTCTTGCCGTGAGCACGGCCTGCAATGAGCGTTACACGGCCCAGGATCCATTCAAGGGCGCGGCCCAAGCCGTTGCGAAGTGCTACCGCATGATCGCGGCCACGGGCGCCGAGCCTCTCGCGGTGACCGACTGCCTGAACTATGGGAACCCGGAGGATAAAGCGGTGATGGGCCAGATCGTGGCGGGTATCGACGGCATCGGCGAAGCCTGCCGTGCGCTTGAAACCCCGGTCGTCAGCGGCAACGTAAGCCTTTACAATACGACCGATGGCGAAAGCATCGCGCCCACGCCGATGATAGGCATGGTCGGCCGCCACAGCGATGTCCGCAAAGCCGTGCCCGCCGTCCTGAAGAAGCCCGCGCACCTTTATTGGATTCGTCCGAAAGGCGCTGAGCCGGCCTTTGGCGGTTCGCTCCTGAGCAAAATCCTGGTGAAACCCAACTCGGAAGCGATTCCTGAACTCAACTGGGACGCGGAACGCGCGGCCGCCGCCCTGATTCGTAACCTCGTTGAAACGCAGAAGATTACCGCAGCCCGCGACGTGGGCGCTGGCGGGCTTGCGCTCGCTCTGCAGAAACTGCTTCTCGCGCATGGCTTCGGTGGGATATTTACGCTCCCGGTTTCCGAAAGCCACGATCACGAGAACGTTCTGGCCTTTGGAGAATGGTCGGCCTCCTATATTATCGCTGCCGAAGAGCGGCTCGCCCTCGATAAGCTCGGTCCCCTGACCCTCGATTATCTGGGCGAAGCGAAGGCCGGAGCCCCTTATCTGCAGCTCGGCGCCTCGACGCTGGAAAGCAGCGCGGCGCTCGCGAGTTCAACCGAATCCCTTTCTATCTGATTCTGAAGCGAGGTTTAAGCATGGCAGGTTTCCGCGAAGAATGTGGTGTGGTCGGCGTCATCGGCGACCCGGAAGCCGCTAAGCTTATCTACCTCGGCCTCTACGCCCTGCAGCATCGCGGTCAGGAGGCTTCCGGCATCGTCACCCTCAATCGCCAAAGCGAATTCCTGGGCCACAAGGCCTTCGGCCTCGTCGGCGACACCTTCAGCGCCGACATCCTGAGCAAACTCGAAGGCAGCTCGGGCATCGGCCATAACCGTTATTCGACCACGGGCGGCAGCCGCCTTACGCAGAACATTCAGCCTTTCTCCTTCAACACCGCGATCGGTTCGCTGGCGATAGCCCATAACGGCAACCTCACGAACGCCCATCTCCTGCGCAAGGAGCTTGAGGGCCAGGGCAGCATCTTCCAATCGACCTCCGACACCGAAGTCTTCATGCACCTGCTCGCTCGCAGCGAGAAGGATCTGGTTCTCGAACGCCTGGTCGAGACCATGGGCCGGGTGACTGGCGCCTATTCCCTCGTGATCCTCACCGCCGATAGGCTCTATGCGCTGCGCGACCCTTTCGGTTTCAGGCCGCTCGTCCTCGGTCGCCGCGGGTCGGTCGTGGTGGAGGCGAGCGAGACCTGCGCTCTCGAACTCCTCGACGCGAAGTTCGAACGCGAGATCGCGCCCGGCGAGATCGTCGAGATCACCGCGGACGGCAACGTCCGCTCGCATTTCCCGCGTCCCCAGGGGCGCCGGGGCTTTTGCTCCTTCGAGC
>JASLCY010000434.1 GCA_030151925.1 Oligoflexus sp. | reverse complement strand
TACATGCACGATGTCTACAGCATGGATCACCTGAAATACAAGCTCGACAGCCGCGAGGGCTGGTTCGTCTACGGCCGCTCGCCGGCCTACAACAACCTCATCAAAGCCGCGGGGCACATCACCTTCAACCGTGATCGCACGATCTCGCCGTTCTTTCGGCTCGACGACAATACCGTCATCCCCCACTTGAGTCTCTTCGCCGCGGACAGCATCAAGTTCGAAGAGAAGCATCTCATGATCAACGGCAAGGAGGTTCCGCTCACGAGGAGCGGCCGCCTGATGATCAACCATCGCAAGCCCGATTATTTCTACGAGCGGGCGCTCTCGCTCCGGCCCTTCATCCAAAGGGCCATGAATCACGAGCCCGAGGCTTCGGTCAACGAGGGCGACGTCGTCGTCATCCTGCTCGCGTTCGCGACGGGCAACACCGACTTCCACGAAGGCGGGCCCTTCGGCGATATCCCCGGCGGCCTGATCATCACCTCCATGGTCTCGGATATCCTGGACGGCAACTGGCTAACGAAGTGGGAGACCGACGGCCTGCTGATCGTCATCTTCGGTTTCCTCGGCATCGCCGTCGGCATCAACCTCTCGATCCGCCCTTATCTCGCCGCCCTGATCGGCACCTGGGGCGGTTATACCGCGTTCGTGATCCTCTGCTTCGTCAAAGGCTCGATCTGGTGCCCCTGGGCCCTGCCGATGGTCGCCTTCACGGGGACGAGCCTCATCCACTTCGTGCATAAGCGCATTTACGAAGAGATGAAGCTCATGCTGATCGAACGCAACTATCAGATGGAGCGCGCGCGCCGTCTGCAGGAGCTCAGCCATGCGCACCGCCAGGGGCCGCGCAAGGCCTCCATCAAGAAGTCCCGCCCGAGCTGAAGCGTTCCCGCTTGAATTTTTCGCATTTCTCAGGCTAGTTAGAATTGCCGGCCTCAGGTGGGGCCGCGTTTCTCATCCGTCTGGAGGTCTTATGCGAGCCATCTCTTTAGCCTTCGGTTTAACGCTCCTCTCATCGGCCTTCGGCTGCTCCCATACAACGCAGAATGATGACGACGCCGCCGCGAGCGAGTCGGCGTCCGCCTGCCGCAAGGAAGCGGAGGCCTTCTGCACCCGCGAATACAAACCCACGCGCTGCGTGTTCGATAAGCAGGAGTTCTCGTCGAGCAATCCCTGCGAGGCGAAGAAGCTCGTGAAGGCCTACGCCTGCGAGAACAACGTGAAGTACAGCGACGAGCAGGTGAAGTGCGATAGCCACAATTCGATCCACATGAAGAACGATGACGCCTATCAAAAACCGCATGGCTCCGCGCAATGAGCGCGGGTTGGATACTCGGAGCCTATGCGGGGAACGCGAGCCTCGGTGAGGCGACGCGCGAGGCCGAGGATCGATGGTGGGGCGGCCTTCGGGAGCTGCCGCACGTCAAAGGCCTCGAATTGCCTTTTTACGCGGATATCCACGCGCAGGACCCGCTGGGCCTCGTGAATCGCCTGCCGCTCGACTGGGAGTACGCGGTTACGCCTTTGCCGGGCACCATGAACCTGCTCGGGCGCAATCCCGGGATAGGTCTCGCGGCGCAGGATAAGGACCTGCGGAAGGTCGCGCTCGATCGTTACGTTCTGGTCCGGGAGCGGATCGATGCGATCCATCAGCGCGCGGGCGCGGCCATCGTCCGCGCTGTGCAGGTTCATTCGGCTCCTACGCGGCCTTATGCGCGGCCCGATGCTTTCCAGGCTTCGCTCGAGACTTTGCTCGAGTGGGACTTCGGCGGCGCTGAGCTGTGGATTGAGCATTGCGACGCTTATGCTGCGGATAAAACCTTCAGCAAGGGTTTTTTCACGCTGGACGAGGAGCGTGAGGTGGCGGCGCGGGTGAAGCATCCGAAGCTGAAATTTGCGTTGAATTGGGGACGTTCGGCCGTGGAGGCGCGTGATGCCGACGAACCGCTTCGTCAGCTCGAGCAGCTCGGTGACAGGGTCGGCGGTTTCCTCTTCTCGGGTACGGCCGCGGATGATCCGCTTTACGGGGCGTGGCAGGATAATCATGCGCCGCTGGCAACGGGTTCCCGTCTGCCTTGGGAGCCGACGCGGGGACTCATGACCAAAGATCGGGTCGCCGCGATCCTGCAAAACATCCCCAAGGATTCGCCTCTCCAGCTCGGGATCAAGGTCCAGCCGGCGCCTTCGAGCCTGACTCTGCCGCAGCGGCTCGACTTTCTGAAACAGCAGCTCGAAGCTTTTGAAAGCTTGCGTGTCTAGAAGCCAGCTCAATAAAGGGGAAGGCTTCTAGTGAGTTTTAGAGGGTTGGCGGACGGGGGGCCAAGGCGTCGGGAATTCGGTTGGGTCGAAGTCGAAACTGTCGCCGACCTTCACCTGTCTTTGGCCTTTGCGGATAAAGACGATGGCGCCTTCTTCGATAGGGAAGCCGCGGGGTGACTTGAGGCCGAGGCCCGAGCCGAAGAAACCCACCACATGGCCTTTCACGAAGCGCCCGCCGTCCTCGAAATAAAGCCTGTCATTCATGTCCAGGCCCCAGGCGCGGCCGCGATCGAGATAAACCCAGGCGCCGAAGATCTTCGCGACCTGGGGTTTGTCTTTGACGAGCAGGGCGTTCTTTTTATCCTTCAAGAGATTCATGAGTTCGTCGGGGACGACCAGCCGGTCTTCGCCCGAACGGACTTCGAATGTTATCTCCTGACGCGGCGGGACCTCGGAGCCGAGCACCGATTCGCTGGCGAGCACCTGGGTTTTCAGTTTGGGAAATTCGGGTTTCATGCCCCAGTCCACGAGCAGCGTGCGGGTGCTGCGGATCGGTTTGGTCGCGCCGAGGAGCGTCTGCCGCAGGCGATAGCCCTCGAGCAGGTCGAGCGGCGTGGGAACCGCGAAGGTCTTGTGCAGTTCGTGGCCGAGGAGCATGTTGAAGCACTCGTGCTGGCCCTTAAGGGTGGTCGAGCTGCTGCGGAGCAGGCCGAGAGCGAGTTTGAAGGCCGGTGCGTCCGGATCCTTGGGTTTCGAGTCGCTCTTGAGGCTCTCCGCCCAATCGGTCCCTAGGCTGATAGGCGTGCCGTTCTCCCAGGCGGAGTCGGGCGTGAATTTTTGTTTTGCGGCGATGAGCCGGTTGTCCTGAAGGTCTACTAGCTCCGTCGCGACTATGATTGCCGGACCGATGCGGCAGAGAATAGGCACGACATAGGCCGGAGAGGATTCGCCACTTTTGGATTCGCCGGCCAGCACGGGATGCAGGCTGTGCTGCAGGTTGTAAGGCAGAGTGCGGCCCTGGGCTGCGATCCAGGTGTCGAGCGGCTGCGCGTTGTTCACGAGGCTCTGGGCGAGCTGCTGGTGAAGGGCGGCCAACTTTTCGTGATTTCGAGTGAAGAATTCGTTATCCGTGCCTATGAGTTGCCACGGTAAAATGCTGAGTCCCGGAGCTTTGTCGGCTGCAAAAGCAGAAGGGGCAAGGCTTAGAGATGCCGTGAGCAGAGCGAGGCATAGGGCCAGAAGACTTTTGAACTTTCTGCTATTTTCCCTTTGCGCTCGAACGCGTTTACGATTACAAATTGTTGAAGCCATAAAAATGTATGGCTTCACTTTTTTGAACATCGCTAGGGTTCCGCGTGTCTGCATCTGAGGTCTTTCCGCGTGTTGACTGGCCTCCTCGTTTATCGGCGGTTTGGCTGCGTTTATGAGGGCAGGCCGCGCAGAATCTTTCCCCTAAATATAAGTGCAGATCGTCGCTTTTTCAGGCATGCTGAGTTTATGCGATAGAGATTTATACAGTTCCCTAAATTCTGGCTATAAGGATAGATTTTGTATCCCCTTACCGATCTGGCACGTGGAGCAAAGACTTATGCCAAAGGCGTCGTTTGGTTGAAAAACCATCCGTTCTACTTGGGGCTGTTGATGGTGCCGACTTTGGTCGCTTTGTTCGGGATGCTGGGAGCGGGGGCTTTATTCGTTCATTATCACGCCGAACTTCAGGGTTTTTTTCTAACGGAACCAAAAGATGGCTGGTTCAGAATGTTACTCTACTTTCTCAGCCTCTTTGTGTTCTACGTCGCGGCGGTGATCGCTGTTTTGTTGATTGGAGCCGTGCTCAGTAATCTTCTGGCATCGCCCATTTATGAGAGTATTTCCCAGGCCATTGAGCGTGAGTTCAAACCGGGGCAGGCGATAGAACTTTCTTTTTGGCAGTCCCTGAAACTCTTCCCGGAAGAGCTTAAGAAGATCCTGCTGGTTGGAATTTTGTCCCTGGTGCTTTTCATCATTCCAGGTTTAAATCTTTTAGCCCTGTTTGGAACAGCATGGCTTGTGGCCTGGGACTTTTATGATTATCCGCTGGCTCGACGCGGAATGCGTTTGAAAGAGCGGCTGAAACTCGCAGGACGCGATATGTGGTCCATTATGGGTCTCGGACTCTGGTTCTTGATACCGATCCTGCAGTTGATACTCGTTCCTATGGCGGTCGTAGGCGGGACGCTTCTCAGTCTCGAACGATTGCCGCCCGACAATATGCATAAAGAAGCCACTCTCTAACTGTGTTGGCCTCTCATTTTTAAGGAGATGTTTCTATGGCTTTTGAAAACGTAGCGGAACGTACCAAGGCGATCGAGGCAGCCGTCAGCTCCATCGAGAAGCAATTTGGCAAAGGCGCGATCATGCGCCTCGGTACCGCTGAGCAGGAAGCTGCCAAGGTTGAGGCGATTTCAACCGGTTCCATCTCCCTCGACGCCGCTCTCGGTGTGGGCGGCATACCTAAGGGCCGCATCGTTGAGATCTACGGTCCGGAGTCGAGCGGTAAAACGACCCTGACTCTCCATATCGCGGCGGAAGTGCAAAAACAGGGCGGCGTTGCGGCCTTCGTTGATGCGGAGCACGCACTCGATACCGTCTATGCGAAAAAAATCGGCGTGAATCTGGAAGACCTCCTCGTCTCGCAGCCGGACACCGGCGAACAAGCCCTTGAGATCGTCGATATGCTCGTCCGCAGCGAAGCGGTGAGCGTGGTCATCGTCGACTCGGTCGCGGCTCTTACGCCCAAGGCTGAGATCGAAGGGGAAATGGGGGACATGCACGTCGGTCTGCAGGCTCGTCTGATGTCGCAGGCTCTGCGTAAACTCACGGCTTCGGTCGCCCGTTCGAACTGTACGGTCGTCTTCATCAACCAGATCCGTATGAAGATCGGCGTGATGTTCGGCAGCCCGGAAACCACCACCGGCGGTAACGCGCTCAAGTTCTACTCGTCGGTTCGTCTCGACATCCGCCGCGTGGCTTCGATCAAGGTCGGCGAAGACGTGGTCGGTAACCACGTACGCGTGAAAGTCGTGAAAAACAAGGTCGCGGCTCCGTTCCGCGAGGCTGAGTTCGATATCCTCTTCGGTCAGGGTATCTCGAAAATCGGCGATTTGATCGATCTCGCCTCGACGCATGAGGTCATCAACAAGACCGGCGCCTGGTTCTCGTACAAGGAGCAGCGTCTGGGTCAAGGCCGTGAGAAAGCGAAAGAGTTCCTCGAGAGCAATCCTGAGATCCTCGCGCAGATCGAACTGGAAGTTAAGACCAAGCTGGGTTTTGCGGACGCCGCGCCGGCTGAGAAAACACGGAAAGGCGCTCTGGCGGCTCTTCCGGAACGTGAAAAGGCTACCGAGGCGAAAGCGGGCCGTGGTGCGAAAAAAGCAGCCGAAAAGGAATAAGCTTTGAGCAAAGTCCTTCTTTATCTGCCGGAGCATGAGATCGGCGAGCAGGAATGCTGGCAGAACGTGCGGCAGTGGATGAAAAACACCGGTCTGACCTGGGACAAGGTGCGTTGCACGCCAGCAAGCATCTATGAAAGCTCAGTTCGCCAGACCGAAGTGAAAGCTGCCCTGAGCCTGCTCAGGCAGGGGAACTTCGAGAAGGTGGTGTTCGCCAAGTTACCTGCGAACTATACGACCAATCTCGATTGGCTCATGTTCGCCATCAGCTGTCAGGCCCAGAACGTAAAACTGGAAACACTCGAGGGTGAGCTCACCTTGCCGGAGAGTGCTCAAAAGCTTGCCGCTCACTACAATTCGCTTGCGAATAAAAAGGTGGGTGACAAGCCGGCCCGCAGTCCGAGCCCCTGAAGTCTCAACTCAACAGAAACAAGATATCTTCCAAAGTCTGACGATAAGCCTTCTCCTCGCGGAGAAGGCTTATTTTTTTGGCGATACTTTGGGCTCTGTACCCATCGCACGGGGGAAGCGCAGCGGAGACTAGAAGACCGCCGCGAACAAGAAATATCCACTGGCACCGCCGTCGGCCGTGAAACCGAAGATTGATGTTTCCTTCAGCGTTGTCGCACCATCGCCAAACGAATCCTCGGTGAATAAACCTCTCAATACTGCGTAAAAGCCAGGTATTGGCCGTCTTCGATCCCCGGGAGCCATTCATATTTCTGCCCGTCGTAGGTTACGAGTACGATGCGGCTCGCGCCTTGTTCCACCACGAACATATTGCCGATCAGGTCGATCGCGATGCCGGTCGGGCCCAGGAGGTTGTCGGCCACGAGTTGATCGCCGCTCGGCGTCCTTTGATCGTAGCGATGGATCTCGCCCGCCAGCGGATCGGCCTTGGCGATATAAACGCGTCCCGTGCCGTCGATCGCGGCGTTATTGGGGCTGGCGATGGTCGCCGACGAGGCGTTGGCATCCCAGGACCACATCACCTTATTCTCATTGAAGAGACCGACGATGGGAATGTCATCGACGCCGAACGCGAGCGCGGTGGCCGGCGAAGAATAGGTGCCGAAGACCTTATGATCGCTGAGCCG
>JASLCY010000424.1 GCA_030151925.1 Oligoflexus sp. | reverse complement strand
GCTCTCTCGCGATTCATCGAAAAGGCCCGCAGCAGGCCATGGTTCTCCGAAACTCTCTTCGTCATAACCGCCGACCACGGCATCGAAGATCCGTCTAGCGGGATGAAGGAACGCCCCTTTCACGAATTCATGGAAACGAAGCGCATCCCTCTGATCGCCTACGGACCAGGTATTTTGAGTTCACCCCATAAATCCTCAAAACCAGGGAGTCATATCGATCTTATCCCGACTCTCTTGGCCACGGTGCTGAACAAGGACGAAGATCTACCTGTATTTGGTAAGTCGCTTTGGGAGGAGTCTGATCACGAAGGCGATGGCAGGAGCGTCTACGGCGATGATTTCACCTGCCAAGGGGATTACTGCTTCTTTCAGGATATCGTCCTCACGCGAAAAGACGGCTCTCTTCGCATCTGTCCCGCGAAAATTTCAGATTGCTCAACTGCCGGGGAGCGCATCGCACGCTTTCGTAACACTCTTGATGAGGTCGGCATTCATTTTATATTAAGTCAGTGATTCCATGCCAAATAAAGTAGAGTCTCTGGTCGAAACTTCTAAACTTTAAGGATGATATCCCTATGTCCTCTATTCAATCGGCTCTCATCATCGGCGCATCGCGCGGCCTTGGTTTTGCCATTACCAAAGAGCTTATCAAACGCGGCGTTCACGTAACCGCTACCTGCCGTAAAGGCAATTCCGGCGAACTGCCAAGTCTAGTCGATCAATATCCCACCCAACTTTCTATCGAAAATCTTGACATCACAGACTCCAGGCAGATCGAAGAGCTCAAATCACGCCTGAAGGGCAAGAGTTTTGATCTTCTCTTCGTAAACGCCGGCACCGCTAACGCCAAGGGCATGCAAGAAACCATTGCTGAAACGTCCACCGATGAATTTGTGCGCGTGTTGCTCACGAATACGCTCGCCCCTATGCGAGTGATCGAAAGCCTCGACGAATTGGTAAAGACCGATGGCATCATCGGCGCCATGTCCTCGGGCCAAGGCAGCATCAGCGACAACGTCAGCGGCGGCAATGACGTCTATCGAGCCAGCAAAGCCGCATTAAACATGATCATGCGAAGCTACGCGGCTCGCAGCGGCCAGAATCATGCCTTGCTTCTCCTCGCCCCCGGCTGGATCAAAACAGATATGGGAGGTTCGGAGGCAAGATTCACGATCGAAGAGACTATAGGCGATATCGTCAACACGATCCTCTCGCGCAAAGGGCAAAGAGGTTTGCGTTATCTCGATCGCTTCGGCCAAGATGTGAAGTGGTAGGCTTAAAGGTCCTGCATAACCCGCGGATGGCATGCCGGGCTTTCCGAACGCTCCGAAATTCTTTACTATAGTGGGAGTTTCTATAGGAGAAATCTTATGCGTCACCTTGAGAGAGGTTTGGTTACCCTTTTTCTTAGCCTTGGTTTTATCACCGGCTGCACGACCACCTCGGACGAATCACGGCAACTCTCGAACAAGGAGATGTCCGATCTCCAGGAGTTCGTCGGCAGCTATACCGGCAACATCCTCCCCCGGAAGACGGCGAATACCGACGTGAAGCCCCTTGCCTCCGACGTCAAACTCAAACTCGACATCAAGGACGATACCCTGGTCTTGACGAGCGACAAGGATCTGAGCGGCGGGGAATGCTCGGCAGAGGTGGGCCGCCTCATGTCCTTGAACTTCAGCGAGCACTCTTTCGTCGCCACCTTCGCCTACGAGAGTTCGGATTGCCCGCTGCCGCCTAACGTCGCGGAAATCGCGGTCGAAGCCAAGGTGATCAGCACGGGAGAGCACAGGCTCACCACGAAATTGCCTAAAGCGCCTTCGTCGAGAAAAGCCTCGAAGGCCCCGCATAAGCCGGTCTTCCTCTTCGGCATCTTCATGAAAGACGAAGCGGTGGAGGAGCAGCCGTGAATAGATAAAAACCTCAAGCTCATCGATGAGCTTGAGGTTCGATCTGCACAGAACAGCAAATCACTTCGCCGCAACAGCCTCAAGCGAGAACGTTGAGACCGCGCAACGGCTTACGAACAAGCTGAACTGGTCCGGCTTGATATTGGGATAACCTGCCTCATTCCACGTCGATTCCATGCAGAATCGTTCGTTGGAGGTCTCATTCGAGATCGCGCTCTTGAAACGAGCGATATAGATATTGCCCGTCACCGAGAAGAATTGTGCCTTGTTGTTTTTATCGCAGACTGCATCAGTGAAATAACCAGGAGCGCCCTGCTCCAGTTCCAGGCAGAGCCCCGAATCCTGGTTGACAAGAGTAAGGTTATCGAGCTGCCCAACGAATTGATAGACCTGGCTCGGCGAATTTCCGCACTCCTGCCCGACGATTTTGGTGCCGGCATCCTTCTTCCCGTCTTGCGGGCCGAAACAGGCCTTGCCCGGTTCCGCGGGATTCTGGATGCGGTAAGAGGCACCGATTTTTATCTTCGGAGCATCGACATCCGACTGAGTGATCGTATTCGGTTCATCCCAATTCGCAGGTTTGGGCAAAAAGCCTTTTTCCACGAGATAGTTCAGCGACATCGCGGTTTCGTTGACGACGCGCTGGATGACGTTACCGCGGGAGAAATTCGCGAGGTCGTTCATAGACGCACCATTCCCATGGGCCAGATTCCAATGTTTTGACGTGAAGCGGAGGGGATCGGCCTTAGGAGTACCGTCCGCGTTACGGGGATCATCCATGCCGGATGTATGGCAGGAAGCGCAGTTTACGTTGGTGATGTTGGTCAAACGTGGATTCTGCACGGCGAGGCCCTTACGACTTTCAGCGCCGAGTTTATGGTAATCGAGGCCCTGTGCGAACGAAGTGCCTTGATGCCGGGCCAGGACCAGGGGATTGTCGTCGAATTCCGAACTGAGCTTTTGCGCCTCTCCAGTGAGCACGGCTCTGTCGTCCAGCGAATCGAGAGAGCTCTTGGGAGGAGGTGGAGGGATCACAAGGTGCTCATTAACGATAACGGCCTGCCCCATCTGCCAGATTTCGCCTATCTCCGTGGCATGCATGCCGGCGATGCCGATCAGCTTCGAGGCTCGGGCATAACGGTGGATGATGCCATTCATCCCTTTAAAATAAGGGCTGTCGAGCCCCTCTTTCAGGATCACGGGATTGACCGTGAGAGGCAGATTCTCTGTATCGAAGCTGGCATTTTTGTGGAATGCGACCACGTCTTGCAGAATCGTCTTAAATTCATCGGTGCTCAGGCGATAGATCGTGTGCAGGGTGTTATCATTGGGACCGGACCAGGTCAGCTGCAGCGTGCGAACGCATTTCGTGTCGTCGCCGAGGGCATCGTAATAGTTCGCGCAAGGCACGATGCGCATGCCGTTGAGATGATAATCATTAAACATGTTCTTATGGGTTCGGGCCAAATGCCTGTTGCCGGTTTTCGCGATCTGTTCATCGGTCATCTCAATCAATCCGATCCCCGCGAGATCAAAATGCTCCTGCTCGCTCCATTCATACACGAATCCATGGCCATCTTCGGGAGCCGCTGGCAGCCCAGGCGCATATTTCTTGGGATCGGGTTTAGAGGTAACGGTCGGCAGGATGGCTTCTATGCCTTTCAATTTATCTTCACGAGGGAAAGATACGGAGATATCGTTCATTCCCAAACCGAGCAAGCCCTGCTGCTGTTGACTAGGGCTGGCTTCGTTCAGTGCTGACGTTCCTGCGTTCTCGTGCGGAACCGACTTGCAACTCGTCGCCCCAAAAAGCAATAGAGTGCCCATGCACCTTTTTTCATGCGCGACTGACCTCAAGATAAACAGTAAATGAGTGTTGATTCAATCTAGGTTAGCATTCATTACTAGTACGTCAACTATATTCAGTATGATGGCTTCAATCGCCGTTTGCCCCTGAATGAGAGGGAGAGGAGCGGCCTTTCAATTCTTGCGGACGCACGAAACAAAAAACCCCAAGGCCGAAGCCTTGGGGTCTTTCGTGTCGAAGAATCCGAAATCAGATTACTTCGAGTAGAATTCGATAACCTGACCGATTTCGATCGGGAAAGGAATCGACTCGTGCGATGGCTTGTTGATGATAGTCGCGACTTTCGCGCCTTCATCGAAGCCGATCCACTCGGGGCGAGTGATAGCAGGTTGCGCGAGGCTATGGACGTCGTGCTTGAACTTCGCGCCTTTGGTGGACATCTGGATCTTGTGATCCTTCTTCACGAGGAACGCTGGTTTGTTTACGCGCTGGCCAT
>JASLCY010000417.1 GCA_030151925.1 Oligoflexus sp. | reverse complement strand
ATAAACTCTTGTCGGGCAGCGTGAAGATCGACACGATCGCTGTCTGAGGAAAACGAGGAGAGAGCATGGATGCGAAGTCTCTCGAAGTGATACTCACGGGGCACGAGAAGGATCTGGGAGGATTCGTCGTGCACCGCGTCCTGCCTCAGATCGGGCATAAGATGGTCGGGCCCTTCGTGTTCTTCGACCATATGGGGCCCGTGAAGCTCGAAGCGGGGCAGGCTATGGACGTCAGGCCCCATCCGCACATCAATCTCGCCACCGTCACCTATCTGTTCGCCGGCGAGATTCGCCATCGCGATAGCCTAGGGTCGAATCAACTCATCGAGCCGGGCGCGATCAACTGGATGACGGCGGGTCGCGGCATCGTGCATTCCGAACGCACGCCCGAGGAGAAACGCGGGCAGCCGCTCGAGATGAACGGCATACAGCTTTGGGTCGCGCTGCCGGAAGAGGACGAGGAGTGCGAGCCGAGTTTTGCCCATCATCCCCGGGAGACCTTGCCCTCTTTCGAGGTGCAGGGCGTGCGGGTGAAACTCTTGCTCGGCCGCATCTTCGATCATGAGAGCCCGGTGAAGGTGAACTCGAACCTGTTTTATCTCGAGGTGAAGCTCGGGGCGGGCCAGACCCTGACGACGCCTTGCGATGGTCGCGAGGTCGCGGCCTATGTGGTCGACGGTGAGGTGGACGTCGAAGGGCAGAAGGTCGTGCCTTATGCGATGGCGATCGCCAAGAGCCACCAGCATCTCACGATCAAGGCGGTGAAGGATTCGCGGGTGATGGTCCTGGGCGGCAGCTCGGTCGGGCGGCGGAGCATCTACTGGAACTTCGTATCGAGTTCGAAGGAACGCATGGACGAGGTGAAACGCGCTTGGGCGGATGGGCCGAAGCCGGGGCATCCTCGATTTAAGCCTATACCCGGCGATGACGAGGAATTCATTCCCCTGCCGCCCGATGCTTTGCCTAACCCTAAAGGAACGGTGATGTGATGGTCAGGAAAATCAGAGATGACGCCCTGCTCTTTGTTTTGACCACCAGCGTTTCCTTCATTTTCTACCTTTTGACCCTGGCTCCCGGCATCACCCTGATGGATGCCGGGGATCTCATCATGGGCGCCGGCACCCTCGGTATCCCGCATCCTCCGGGGTATCCGACTTTCACGATGCTCGGGTTCCTCTTTACGAAACTCCTGCCTTTCCTCGAAACGGCGACGGCGGTCAACGTGTTTAACGCCCTGTGCGGGGCGATGGCGACCGGATTGCTCGCGCTCATACTCCAGGAATTGTTCCAAAAGCGGTGGCTTGCCGTCTGGGGCGCCTTGGCGCTGGCTTTGACGGCTTCGATGTGGGAGCTGAGCGTCACCACCGAAGTCTATGCCCTGAACCTCTTCTTCAACAACCTCCTCTGGTGGTTGATGCTTCGTGTGCGTGCGACCCGTGACGTGAAGGTCTTTTACGCGTTTTGCGCCGTGGTGGGCCTCAGCCTGACGGATAGCTATCCGTTGATACTCTTGTCAGGGCTCGGGCTTATACTCGCCTTTCCAGCCGATACCTTCCAGGTGAAGAAGCTGCTGAAGGGCGCGCTCTTCGCCCTTATCGGCCTCCTGCCTTATCTTTATATCGTGATCCAAGCGTCGAGGATCGACCGGCTTTCCTATGCGTTCTTCGATATCCCGAGCTGGGGCGATATCCTGCCCTTCATCCTGCGTTCCCAGTACAGCTTCCTCGATTCGAAGGCCTCGTCGGGATTCGATAAAATCCTGGTCTTCAAGGAGTTGCTCACGAACCTCGCGAAGGATTTCGCCCTGGTCTCGCCGCTGGTGGCATGGGGTCTTTATAAGGCTTTCCGGGAACGCTTTTTCTTGCGCTGGCCTTTGCTCGTCGCGACCTTGACGTCTTCGGTCCTGCTTTACCTGCTGCTCGGCACGACGCCCGACGTGGATTCCTTCGTGCAATTCTATGAATACGTTCTGCCGACTCTCACCTATCTGGTGATCTTCGCGGCGTACGGCATCGATGCTCTCACCCGCTTCGAGCGCATTCCTCTGCGCGCCTTGCAAGGCGCGCTCGGCCTCGCTCTGATCAGCGAAGTCGTCCTGGGTTATACCGAGGCGAATTATAACGATAGCCAGAGCGTCGAGACATGGGGTGAGGCTTTGCTCCAATCTTTGCCGCAGAACTCGCACCTCCTGTTCTGCGCTGACGAAGCTTTCCCTATCCAATACCTGCAGATCGTGAAGGGCGTGCGCCCGGATCTGAAGCTCTACAGCAATTTCTTCGGGGCCGGGAAACGCTACTTCTATCGCCGCGGTCCGGAGCTCAGGTCCACTCTCGGCGCGGCGATCACGGTCGAGTCCCTGCTGGAGAATTCCAACGCGCCGGTGTTCGTCACCCACTGCGGGGCGCGTTACCTCTCGGAAGGCAAGCAGGCCGTTCTCAAGGGCCTCACCTATCAAATCGTTGCTCCGTCCTCCCTCGAAGTCCCCATGCAGAACCTCGCGGCCGAATCCATCAAACCTCTCCTTACCAAGATCAAGAGCGGTGCTCCTCTCGAAGATCATTGGGTCGACCTCATGCGGGAACGGGCTGCGCGCATGCTGCTCGTTTATGCGATGAAGCAGGGTTGGATGACTCTCGCGGAGATCGAGGACTTCAGCAGAAAGCTGGGCTTCGCGGGGCAAATGCATTTCGAGGCGGCCCTGGACGCAGAGCTCGCTTATGCCGGCGACGTCGACCTTGCCTTCGAACGTTTTCGAAAGCTCGACGCGAATCGCTTCGGGGATGCCGATGAAGACGACGTGGCCGTCTATTGCCGCATGCTGCTTATGCAAAACGATGTGAAGACCGCGCAAAGCGTCTGCCGATGGCCGGCTCGGAACCGCTCGCTCGCCTGCAACGCCGATGCGCTCTATAACCTCGGCCGTGCCTATTGGAGCGAAAAGGAGAAGTCGCTCTCTTATCTGCGAGAGGCCGTGAAGTGCAATCCTGGGATCGAGCTGATTCGGAAGAGTTTGGAAGAGAGACAAGCCACGCCCTGAGAGGGACGCTCTCAAGGGGTGAAACTCATCGGTCGGCGACTCGTGGAGATGATGTCACTTGTTTTGGTCGTCGCGCGGGCCTTGCAGGCGTTGTTTTTCTTTTTCTTCAGCCTCAGCGTCTTTGACACTGTTTTTGAAGTTTTTTATAGTTTCGCCAACGGCGCTGCCAAGCTTGGGTAGTTTGTTTGTACCGAACAGAAGTACAACCACACCAGCGACGATCATGATTTCCATGCCGTTAAGCATTATATGTCTCCAAATTTATGGCAAAATTTACACGGGTCAAAAAAGCCTT
>JASLCY010000400.1 GCA_030151925.1 Oligoflexus sp. | reverse complement strand
ACGTAGACTTCGCCGAAGCTATCGGTCGCGACGACGCTCGGCGACGCCAGACCTTCCGCGAGCACGGTGTAGCTGCTCGAACCGGCTGGAAATTTCAGCACGCGGCCCGCGCCGAATTCCGCGACATAGACGTTTTGAAAACGATCTGTGACGACCCCGCGCGGGTCGTTCAGACCTTCGGTCAGCAGGGTTTTGTTATGATCCTTATCGATCTTCCAGACCCGGCCCGGGGCGCCTTCGGTCAGATACAGCGGGAAATCGTAGACCGAAAGCTGCGCCTGCCGCAGCGTACGGCCGGCCTCGCGGCCGCAGCCGAGGAGCGGCAGGAGAGCGCTGAAGAGGAGCGTGAGCAAACGAAAGTTTTTCATGATTGTGCTCCTTAGAAACCCGCGCCGATGCCGAACAGCGGGTAACCGTCCTTCTGCACGATCGCCTGATCCAGGGGTTTGCCGTCCTGCTTCTGGATCGTCTGCGTGCGCATCTTATAAGAGAACTGGAGGAAGAAGCCTTTGAGGCCGGCCCCTTCCGCCTTCGCTTCGGTCAGGTTGAAACGCGCGCCGACGCCGATCGTCGAACTGTGGCCGGTCTGCTCCGCGATCGCCCGATCGGTGTAGGAACGATTCATCTGCAGGCCGTAGGCATAGTCGATATAAAAGGGTTTCCAGGCGAGCTCGAGACGCGGGCCCGAGGCGGTGTCGATCTCCGAACGGCCTTGCTTATCGTACTGGAAGAACGCGCCGAGAGCCCACCACGCCCCGTGATAACTGATGTCGGTCTGCGAGAGGAAGGTGCTGCCTTCAGCGCCCTGGCCGCCTTGATGAGTCGAGTTCGAGAGGGCCATGATACCGCTCGCTATCGTGATGTCCGCCTGGGCGGTCGTGGCCGTCATCGCGCCGAGCAGAAGGACCAGAAGGAACCAAACGTATCTCATAAGGTATTCCTTAGCGCAGGGTCGTGAAAACGAGCACATCCGAAGTGCTCGCGTTACCGAAACGGTCGGCCGAAGTCACCTTGAAGCTGTAATACTTGTAAGGCGACAGGCCGGTGAGCTGAATCTGATGGAACGTCGTCAGGGTATCGTCATGGACTTGAGTCAGGTTCGGATTGCTTATGCCGTAGGATACGAGCGAAGTCGAAGGCTCGTCCGTCAGCCATAGGATGGTGGCCTTCGTCGACGCGATCTCGGTCGCCTGCAGCGAGGCGATCACCGGTCCGGCGCCGTCGTTCAGAACTTCCGAGGTGCCGGCCTCCGTTTCCACTTCGGGAGCGACGGCCCTGATGCCGTCCTGCGTCAGGACCGAGTCGGGGTTGTTCGGGACGTCGCAGACTTCGGTCGCATAGGTGCCTTGCAGGTCGAGCTCGGGGCCGTTGATAGGTGCGCTGAAGCCACGAGCGGACGTCGCGCCCGAAGCGTTGACGATCTGCGAACCCGCGAGGCTGATGTTGAGTTTGCCTTGGGCGAGCATGGACTTGACGCCCGAAGCCCCGAAGAGCGCGACCAGATTAAGCGTCGCGGCCGTGGAAGCGCCCGTGGTCGGAACCGTGGCGAGGAAGGCCTGGAACGCGGGTATCGCGTCGTCGTTCCACGATTCCACCGCGGCGGTCGCGGTAGAGCGATCGAAACCGGGTTCCGCGACGCCGATGCCGTTCACCACGAGTGCGGCCTTGCCGGTATTGTTGCGTTTCAAAGTCAGAAGGATATTCGCGGCGGTGACGTCGATCGAGCTGAGATCGACCTTGGGCAGCGGAGCATCGAAATAGAATTCCACCGCTTTATAGGTGCCGATCGCCGCTCCCCAGCTTTGGTTGGCGTTGCCGATCGCGCCCTGGAAAGCCGCCGAGCCCACCGTGTTGCCATCGTTATGGATATAGCGGTTGGTGAAAGTGTAGGTCGGGCTTTGCGTACATTGCAGCGAACTCCCTGCAATCGTGCGGCCGCGGATCACGAGATAGGCTTGGTAGACGCGCGAATCGTCGCCCGTGACGACGTTGAGCTGATTGTCCTTCAGGATGTCGAGCGACGACTTGTCGCTGCCGGTGAGAAGGTCGCTCAGCAGCAGGTCGAAGGTGTTGCGCGTCGCGACCTTATAGTGCGCGAGCGAGAAATCGATGAAGTGCGTATTCGGAGTATTCACGCCGTTGCCGAAATACAGCTTGTCGATGATCTCGGGCGAGGAGGCGTTCACGTTCGCGAGCGGCGGCCGGCCGGTGAAGACGCCGTCGACGAAGATGCCTTCGGTATCCGAGGAGTCGCGCGCGGTATCGATGACGAGATGCGCTTCGACGAACTGGTAGTTGTTCTGGGGGAAGTCGAAGCTGAATTGGAAGGGGGTCTGCGCGTCCTGCACCGGCTGGCCGATGGCGGACGGGGTGCCGGTAAAAGGCAGCATCGCGGCAGTCCAGCCGGCGAGCCCGCTGGTGGCTTCGACGATCTGAGTCACGTTCACGATATTGTATTGAGGAGCCGGCTTCACGCGCGTAACGCTCGGCGTCGTCACGACGGTCGGCGCCGTCGCGGTGCGGTTCGCGCCGCCTCCGCCCAGGACCGCGCCTTCCAGCGCTTCACCCTGATCGTAGGCCTGCTTTTTTCCGCAGCCGCTGGTCGCTAGGAAGGCCAGCGCGAGCAGGATGCTGGCCGCTCCGACGAAGCATTTCTCTAGGATCCCTTCAGGGATGTGGACTGAGCGCATAATCCCTCCAAAGGAAGCTGCACTACTTGATGGCAAGGGCTCATAAAAAGACCTTCGCTCTTTTAAAGCCCCGGGCTGAGGAAAGGATGTAAGTGCCTGAATAGGAAGATAAAATAGGGCAGCATTTTTCGGGGACGGTGCTTGTCAAAGGCGTTTTATGCCAAAGGCCTCTTATCTTATGAATAGCGGGAGGCTGAAGGCCGGCATCAAAATCCCGGCGCCTCCCCTGTCCCTGCTACCGAAATTTAATAATCATTTCAAAACTTAATATTTTCTCAAAAAAATCAAAAACCCCTCAAGGGCCCGAGCTGAATTTCCGATGCGGATAGGAGCGCAAGGCAGGGGAAAGTTTATGAAAGCAGCCTTTTTCATCTTTTCATTCATTTTTTTCATATCCTCATGCGCCAAGGAACCGGAACGCGTGCCGGTCGCGAAGCAATCGCACCCGACGGATTCCTCTGACACCTCGGACGACACCTCGACGAAAGACAAGGCTTCTGAAGGCGATAGCGTGGCGACCAAGGATTCGGATTCGGATAACAAATCGGCCGATAACGATCATACGAAGCAGGGGATGACGGAAACGGCGGATACTGTCGACGAA
>JASLCY010000396.1 GCA_030151925.1 Oligoflexus sp. | reverse complement strand
GCACTTCTTAGGTCTCTCGCACGTGGAAGAGGACGTTGATTCGACCTCGGTGATGAATCCCACGCTGTTCATAGGCGAAGGTCTCACGACCCGCAAACTGGCGAAGAGCGATATCGAGAGGATTCAAACGATCTACGGGTGCGAAGGGGATGCCTGCGATATCGATGGTCTTCTGAAAGAGCAGGATGAGAAGAATTGGGACAGCCTGGCCCTGACCGCAAAGAACTGGGTCGACTCGGGCGATAAGAAACACGCACCACTTGAATTACATTAAGGTTTATCCTTCTGAATGATCTTGACGGCTGCTCGAAAGGGCAGCCGTTTTTTCGTTGGCCCTGAGCCCCACTTGTACCCTATATTGGTCGGGACATTGGCGGTTAAGGGAGCGATTTGACATGATAGAATTGGATAGTACCTACGATCACAAGAAGTACGAGAAAAAATGGTACGAGTACGCTGTTGCTCACAAGTTTTTTCACGCCCCTGTGGATCACGGCCGTAAGCCCTATACCATCCTCATGCCGCCCCCTAACGTGACCTCCCAGCTGCATATGGGCCACGGCCTCGGCTACTCCATCCAGGACCTCCTGAGCCGCTGGCAGCGCATGAAGGGCCTCAACGTGTGCTGGCTTCCCGGCACCGACCACGCGGGTATCGCCACGCAGATGATGGTGGAGAAGGACCTCGAGAAAGAGGGGACCACCCGCCGCGCGATGGGTCGTGAGAAGTTCTTCGATCGCCTCGTGCAGTGGAAAGAGAAATACGGCGGGATGATCCTCGAGCAGTTCAAGCAGATGGGCTTCAGCTGCGACTGGGACCGCCTCGCCTACACGATGGACCCCAAGCTCTCAGAAGCCGTCCGGCACGTTTTCGTGGAGCTCTACAAGGAAGGCCTCATCTACCGCGGCGAACGCCTCGTGAACTGGGATACCGTGCTCCAGACCGCGATCTCGGACGACGAGGTCGAGAGCAAGGAAGTGCAGGGCATCCTCTACTACTACCGTTACCCGATCGACGGCTCGGACGAATTCATCCCTATCGCCACGACCCGTCCGGAGACGATGCTCGGGGATACCGCGGTCGCCGTGAATCCCGACGACGAGCGTTATAAGCACCTCATTGGCAAAAACGTAAAATTGCCGTTCGTCGGCCGTCTTATCCCTATCATAGCCGACGAATACGTGAAGAGCGAGTTCGGTACCGGCGCCGTGAAGATCACGCCCGCCCACGACCCGAACGACTTCGAGATCGGCAAACGCCATGGCCTGCCGTTCATCAACGTCATGACCGTGACCGGGGCGATGGCGGAGAATACGCCCGAGCCGTTCAAAGGCCTCGACCGCTTCGTCGCGCGCAAGGAAGTCGTGAAGCAGATGAAGGCGCTCGGCCTCTTCGATGAAGAGAAATCGTATAAGACCACGCAGCCGCATTCCGAACGCAGCAAGACCGTGATCGAACCGCGCCTGAGCCAGCAATGGTTCGTGCGCATGCAGGAGCTCGCGAAACCCGCGGCCGACGCGGCCCGCAACGATGAGCTGCACTTCCATCCCGAGTCCTGGAAGAAGACCTATCTCTACTGGCTCGACAATATCCAGGACTGGTGCATCTCGCGTCAGCTCTGGTGGGGTCACCGCATTCCGATCTGGTATTGCAAGGATTGCGACGGCGTCACCACCGGCATGCAGGATCCGACGTCCTGCGAGAAGTGCGGCAGCACCAAGATCGTTCAGGACGAAGACGTGCTCGACACCTGGTTCTCAAGCTGGCTCTGGCCTTTGAGCCCTTTCGATTGGCCGACGCACGATAAGAAAGAGCAGGAGACGCTCGAGTATTTCAATCCTACCGACGTGCTGGTCACGGCTCCGGAGATCATCTTCCTCTGGGTCGCGCGTATGGTGATGGCGAACCTCAAGTTCAAAAATCGTCTGCCCTTCAAACACGTCTACTTCAATGCGACCGTTACCGATAAACAGGGCCGCAAGTTCTCGAAGACGCTTGGGAACGGCATCGATCCCCTTGAAGTCATTGAGAAACATGGCGCCGATGCGGTGCGTTTCACGGCGATCAGCCTGGCTCCGCTCGGCGGCCGCGTGAAGATGGAGAAAGAGGACTTCGAGAACGGCGCGCGCTTCGTGAATAAGATCTGGAACGCGGCCCGGATGATGTTCCAGCATCTCGATGCCGGCCAGAAGCTGCCGAAGCTCGAGACCCTGTCGCTGACGCTGTCGGAGAAATGGTTGATCCAACGTTTGAAGGAGACCGCCGGCAAGGTCGATGCGCACCTCGCCAGTTTCCGCGTAAACGATGCGGTGGAAGAGGTTTACCACTTCATCTGGGGCGCCTTCTGCGACTGGGGCCTGGAATGCGCGAAGATCGACCTCGCTTCGACCGCGAAGCCGGAGGATAAACTCCGGGCGCTGTCCGTCCTCATCTATGTATTCGACGGCGCGCTGCGCCTGGCTCATCCCGTGATGCCGTTCGTAAGCGAAGAGCTCTGGCAGAAGATGCCAGCGCATCCGAACTGGGGCGAACGCCCGAAGAGCATCTGCGTCGCGGCTTTCCCGCGTCCGGAGACGATTCCGAGTTTTGCGGCGGAAGCCTCCCAGTGGAAGACGATCCAAGACGTCATCAGCGGCATTCGTTCGGTTCGCTCGCAGATGGGCCTTTCACCGAAGCAGGAATTGCCGGTTCATATCCGCGTCGAGAAATCTCTTGAGAGCACCGTCTCGGCAGCCAGCGATTGGATTCAGCGTCTCGGTCGCGCCGAGAAAGTGGAGGTCGGCCCCGACGTCCAGCGTCCAGGCCAGTCGCTAACCGCTGTCGGCCAAGGCTTTGAGGTCTTCCTCCCAGCGTCCGGCCTGATCGATATCGATAAAGAGAAGGCTCGTTTGAGCTCGGAAGAAGTGCGCATCCAAAAGATCCTCGGCGGCATCGTCTCGAAGCTCGATAACAAGAGTTTCGTGGAACGCGCTCCCGAAGACGTTCTGGAGCAGACGCGCGCGCAGCGCGCGAACATGGAAGAGCAGCTGGCGGCGATCAAACGCAACCTGGAAGCTTTGAAGTGAATCCCTCGTGGGAAGAATAAACGAAAAAGGCAGCGTGTCATCACACTGCCTTTTTCTTTATGCTTTCATTTCGAGATCTTGAATTGAATCGGTTATGGTAATTAGAGCTTTTTGCCAAAGAGCTGATGGGAAGGTGAGGGCCGGCGTAAGCGAGATGCCTTCGCCGTAAGTGCCGCTGGCGAGCGCGATAACGCCTCTGCTGCGAAGCCTATCCATCAGAGTCGCGCCGAGCCCCTTCTCCGTGAGTTCGATGCCTATCATCAGACCCTTGTCGCGAACATCCCTGACGAGCTCACTGTCGGCGAGCGCCAGCCTTAGGTCTTCAACCATCTGCGCGCCAAAGGTTTGCGAGCGCTCGATCAAGTCCTCGTCGATAATGGTCTTGAGAGTCTCAAGGCCGAGGCGGCAGCTCAGGGGATGACCGAAGAAGGTTCCCGTATGCAGAGCCTCACCCTGATTCTGCGGCCACGCGTCCATGACTTCCGCGCGACCGAAGCAGGCCGACAGCGGAAGCCCGCCGCCCAAGGCTTTGCCGAGGCAGATCAGATCGCAATCGACTTCGTGCGAAGAGCTGATCGTTCCGATGCGGCCGAGGCCGGTGAAGATCTCATCGAGGATGAGCAGCGCACCTTCGCGGCGGCAGAGGGCGGCGAGATCCTGCAGCCAGCCCTGCGGCGGCAGACGGATGCCCGCACGGCCCTGCACGGGCTCGACGATGATGCCCGCTGTGCCATGGCCGGCTTCCTTTTGCTGGCGAAGGGCGCTTTCGATCACGTCCATAGGCGAACCGTAGGGAAGCTCGGTGACGAGATGCTGAGGCATCCACGCGGCGAAGGGTTCTTTGAAATCCTTGCGTGAGGTCAAAGGCAGGATGCCGAGATCGAGCCCATGATAGCTGTCGATGAAACTGATGAAGCCGGCCTTCTTCGTAGCGATCTGAGCGGTTTTTACCGCGATCTCTACCGCCTGGCCGCCGCCGAGCGCGAGAGCGCCCTTGGTGAATCCTTGCGGAAGCTGCGCGGAAAGGTAATCGAGCAGAGTGATCTTCGCGGTCGAAGGATAGACGTCGCCCATGCCGTGGATGATGAGCGTATCATCGCCGACGCTTTGTTGAAACACAGCGCGCTGAACGTGATTGTTGTGGCCTAAGGCGGTTACGCCAAAACCGGCGCAAAGGTCGATGAATTCACGGCCTTCCGCATCGTAGATGAGAGAGCCCTGCGCGCGCTCGAACACCAGAGCGGGCTCAGCGGCCTGATAACTCGAATCACGGCACTCGACCGCCTTGAGCCTTTCCATCCAGGCAGCGTTCGTGAGAGTCATGCTCAAACTCCTTTCGCGTTCGGCTTCCAAATATATTTATGCTGCTGCAGGTTCAGGCGAACGCGGTGAAGGCGATCCTCGAGCATCCAATTCACGAGGTGCTCGGGCTTCACGAGGCCGAAAGCCGCAGAGAACAAGACCTTGAAGCGGGCGTCGAGATTCTCCATGCGCACGAGGTCGCGCGCCCACTCGTAGTCGGCGCGATCGGCGATCACGAACTTGATCTCGTCGGTCGGCTTGAGGAACGCGAGGTTCTCATAGCGGTTGCGTTTTTCCATACCGCTGCCGGGGCACTTCAAATCCATGATGATGTGGGTCTCGGGCGGAAGCGCGGCGACGCATTCCGATCCGCCAGTCTCGATCATGACCTGATAGCCGTCCTTGATGAATTCGCGGATAAGGTCGGGCGTGCCTTCTTGGGCAAGGGGTTCGCCGCCCGTGAATTCGATCATGGGAATGCCGATCGACTTCACCTGGTCCTTGATCTGCTCGAAGCTGAGAGTCTCGCCGCCCTTGAAACTATAGACGGTATCGCACCAACGACAGCGCAAAGGACATCCCGTGAGACGGATAAACGTGCAAGGCCAGCCGGCATAAGCCGCTTCCCCTTGCACACTCTGATATATCTCGGATATCACTAGAGAGCTTGGCGTTGTCATATTTCTGCTCATATTGGGACAGTCATGGAAAACTTAGGCTCACAGGCCATCAACGTAAAAACGAAAGATCGTATCTTTCCTTGGAAAAAAGCCTGGAAAACCCTAAAGGCCATTTGGCCACAGTTGATTTATATCAGCCTCCTCACCATGTCCATACCCCAGTACCTTCTCTTTTGCATTTCTACTCAGAAGGCTTTTCAGCTCAGCCAGGCCTTAAAGATTAAGGAAGCGATATCATTCGAGAAAGGCCTTGGAGTGCTCGCGACATTCGCAGCGCATTATGTGAGCCTCGGCTGGATCATAGCCGTCCTCTTCGTCCTAGGTTGTTTCACCGCTGTTGCGCTTACCGTGCAGACGGCTCGAGGGGAACCGGCTCGGCTGGGGGCAGCGTTTAAGGCCGCGGTGTACGGCCTTTTCCCCAAAGGCCTTATTTTCCTCGTTCTCCTGCTGATCGGCGGCCTGCTGATCATGAACGTAAGCGTCCAGGTCTTCCCCTCCACCCTGGTGCGATTGGTCAGCCTGATCCTGCTCGTTCTCCTGACCGCCCTGCCGGCCCTCATGGTGCTCGAGAGCAAACGCCCCTACCAGGCCTTCCGCAAGGCTTTGGCGATGGATTATGCGCGTTTCACGGGGGTTTCGAAGTGGTCGATCTTCTTCCTGCTCATGACCTACCAGCTCATCGCGATGAACCTCATCGCCATCGTCGAATGGCTGAGCTTTTCGGTTTCCGATATCGATGGGATCCTGCATTGGCCGCGGGACAAGGTTTTTGCGGTAAGCGACAGCTTCCCCTTCGGCAAGCTGATCTATGGCGCCGAAGCGGTTTTCTCCTTCGGTTTCGCGTTCGTCGTCCTCGCGAGCGTCGTCGCGACGACCAGCCTCGTATATGAGCTCTATCGCCGCAGCATGCTGGGCCGCACGATCTTCACCTCGGCCTGATCAATCGAGGGCGAAGGTCTCGCCGATGCGGCTCTTCACATGCGGGATCTGCGTTTCCACGGCGCCGAGCCATTCGTCGCCGAGGCGTTCGCGGATCCTCGCCGCGAGCTTCTCCTGGAAATGCTTCAGCCATCCCTCCGTCGCCAGCGGGTCGAGGTCTTGCAAACCAAACACGAAATCCTTGTGGGACCGGCCCTTGCGGTAATCGGGCTCGAGGCTGGGATGCTCGAGATAGGTCTCCATGAGGTCGATGCGTGGGTCGATCAGCAGCGAAGCCTGATAGAGCAGATAATTGCGGCTTCTGAACAGAGAGGTTCCCGCGCATTTCTTGTCGCCCAGGACGATATCGGAATAACCGCGTTGCCCGAAGCTCGCGCCCTTGATCACCGACTCGATGACGTCGATCACGGACTGGTTGAGCAGGCGAAAATAAAGGTCGTTTTTATAGTAATCCCGCACCCATACGCCGGCGCTGACGATCAGGCTATCCGGGTGGAGGATCACGGTTCCCCCTCCGCCTAGACGTTTGAGGACAGGAACGCCATCCGCCTCGCACCGGCGCCAGTTCACTTCGCGCTGGCGTTTATTGCTGCGACCGAGAACAACCACGGGCGCCTCGGGACGCCAGGATTTGAGGCAAAGGTCTTGTTCGCATTCCGAGAGCACTTGGTCGTCGATCCACATATATCCGGCTCGTTTAAAGTTCTTTGATAGGGGCGGGGCGCAGGGCGCAGACCTTGGCGAGCGCTTCTTCGGCGTCTTTCGACCGCTTCTCGGCCTTCTTCAACGCCGCGAGAAAACCGCCGGCCGTCGGCGATCCGAGGCAGGCATAAGCCTCGTCGAATCTTTTCATGTCCGGCAGGTAGAGCGTGGAACCGAGGATGCTGGCGTTGTTCCAGGGCCTGCGGCGCGCGCCTTCGTATTCTTTCCCTAGCTCGGCCGGAAAGCGGTTGTCCTGGAAGTCCTTGATCAACTTATTTTTCATCTCGACCTTTTGCTCTTTGCCAAGATCGGCGCGCGCATAGAGAGCGGTCAGCTCATCCTTCATCCGCACGAGCCATTGCCGGAAGATCGCCTGCTTCTTCAGCTCGCCCTGCAGCTGCGCCCAGTCCTTCTCCTGGCCCTTAGCCTTGAGGTAGACCTCGGTCATGTGCAGGCTCACGGCCTCGGCGAGATTCTCGTTGAAGGCCGCTGAGCCCTTCGACCAGAAGGTGCGATGCACGAGCTCATGCAGCAGGAGCTGCGCGACGTCCGGATCCGGCCGCTGGAGCATGCTGTAGTAAATAGGGTCGGAGAACCAGCCCAGGCTGGAGAAGGCGCCCACGGTGCCCTCGCTGACGTCATAACCCTGGGCCCTGAGTTCGGCGGACTTCTGATCGCGCTCTTCTTTTTTAAAGTACCCGAGGTAAGGCACCTGGCCCGCGAAGGGGAACCACCAGGTGATGAACTCGAGTTTATCGGGCGGAGCCGCCTGCACCGAATAACTCACGGGCTTGTCGGAATCGGGGATCGCATACTGGTAGGCGTCGCCGACGTTCAGCCCCTGGGCGCGCGCGAAGCCTATAGCCTCGAGCGCGACGATGAGCTTCCGCCTTCTCTCAGGCGGCAGATCGGGATCACGCAAAACCTCGCGGAGCGAGACGCGGCTGTTGTAGGTGTTGTTGAACCGAAAGCCCTGCTCGATCGTGTAGCATCCGGAGAGACACGCGAGCAGGAGCAGCGCCACGAGTTTTTGCATGGGGCCTTACGCCTTTGAAATGCCTATGTGAAGCTTCTCTTCCCCGACTTCGAATTCGCTCTGGTGCGCGCCCTTCAAGGCCGATACGGAACGCAGGCTGACGCCGAGCGTTTCGCCGGCGATGTAATCGCCGAACGCTGCGATGACGGCTTGGATCTCCGCGCCGCACTTCACCTCGATATGGATCTTGTCGCTCACCATCAGGCCGCTGTCCTTACGGAAGTTCTGGATGCGGTTCACGAGCTCCCGCGCCAACCCTTCTTGGATCAAGGCTTCGGTGAGATGCGTGTCGAGCAGCACGGTCGCGCCGTAAGCGGTCGCGATCAGACGTTCGTCTTTCGGCCCCCGATCGACCAGGAAATCCTCGAGCGTGAAGGTGTGGCCGAAGAGAGGGACTTCGGCGCCCTCTTCCAGCTTCGCGATGAGTTCGGCGACTTTCGCCGGCTCCTTGTTCAGCGCTTCCAGCTGGGTTTTCACGGTATTGAGGTCCTTGCCGAGGCGTTTGCCGAGGGTCTTCAGGTTCGGCTTCACGGACAGGTTCACGTGGCTTGCTTCATCCGTCGAGAAAGTGACTTCCTTGAGGTTGAGCTCGCTCTTCAGGATATCTTGCGCTTTGGCCAGATGATCGAGATCGGCTTGATTGCGAACAATCACCAGCATGCCCGCCAGCACCTGCCGGGTCTTGATTTGGTGTTTCGCGCGCAAGGAACGGCCGAGCTCCGTAACGTTGCGGACGAGTTCCATGCGGCGCTCGAGGCCGGCATCGATGCACGCGGGTTCCGCGAGCGGGATGTCGGAGAGATGAACCGATTCTGGAATCTTATTCGCGCCGCCGGTGAGGCCTTCGGTCAAGCCCTGGTAGATGCGCTCCGCCGTGAATGGCGCCAAGGGCGCGAAAAGCTTGCTGAATTCAACCAGCACATAGTAGAGCGTGCGATACGCGTCTTGAGTATCCTCGCTCATCGTCTTCTCGCCCACCCAGAAACGGCGGCGACCCAGGCGGATATACCAGTTCGTTAGGTCTTCGATAAAACCGAGGACGCGCGGCACGACGTTATAGAGATGATAAGCCTCCATCTCGGCATGAACGTCTTTCATGAGCGTATGCAGACGCGAGATGATCCAGCGGTCCATCTCGCCCTTCACTTTGGGCACCTGGCCCAAGACCATATCCGGCGTGGGTTTCCAGCCATCGGCCTCGGCGTAGGTCGAGAGGAAGCTGAAGGCGTTCCAGAGCGGGAGGATGACCGCACGCGTCGTGTCTTTGACGCCGTCGTTGCTGAAGCGCAGGTCTTCGCCGCGCAGGACCGCGGAGTTCAACATATAGAGACGAACCGAGTCGGCGCCGTATTCGGAGATGAGCTCGATCGGAGGCGTATAGTTCTTCCAGCGCTTCGACATCTTTTTCCCGTCGGAGGCGAGGATGAGGCCGTTCACCACCACGTTCTTGAACGCCGGCTTCTGGAAGAGCGCCGAGCTCAAGACCGCGAGCGTATAGAACCAGCCGCGCGTCTGATCGAGGCCTTCCGCGATGAAGTCCGCGGGGAAGATCTGTTCGAACCTGTCCTTGTTCTCGAACGGGTAATGGAGCTGGGCGTAAGGCATGGAGCCCGATTCGAACCAGCAGTCGAAGACTTCCGCGATGCGCTTCATCTCGCCCTTGCAGGTCGGGCAGGGGAAC
>JASLCY010000385.1 GCA_030151925.1 Oligoflexus sp. | reverse complement strand
TGATGGAAGTGTGGATCCGTCCTCCCGGATCTTGGCCTAAGGCTGAGAGCGCTTCGTTCTTCTCGGCTTCGGGTTGGGTCTTTGCGGAACCCGCTAACTTGAACTCGCTCGTGCAATTCAAGGAAACGTAGATGTCGATATTCTTGTTCGGGAGGTCACGGTCGCCCAGGAGATAGGCGAACTTCGCCTCTATAGGTATCTGCTGGCCGGCTAACGCTATCACGTCGCGTCCTCGATAGTTCGTAGCGATCCTGCTCGTGATGAAGCTCGTCAACTCCTTCTTGTTCGGGATCTTGCTCATATCGAGGTTCAAGCATCCGCTCGATAGGGCGGAGACTTCGCTGGAGTTTGAGACGGAATCACTCTCGTTTGAAGAATTCTTGCACGAGACGATGAGCGTCGACGCGGCCACGAGCGACAGGAGCGATTTCTTCATAGGGCAGTCCTTTCTGCAAATCGATTTTTCTGGCGCCCTTATCGGCAGAAAACGACCAAAAGTTTAGCAAAATCAGCAACTAACGCGTGATCCTGTTCATCTTCATGTCATGTTAAAATCAAATCGAAGGCTTAGACGCGCAAAAGGCGCCTCACGAGGGGCGAGGCGCCTTCGCAGTCCATGAATCAGAGATGAAGCGCACCTTCACAGATTTCCGTAGACGACATTATCGATGATGACGAAGCCCGCATCGTGATTATCGGTATTGGACGCATGCACCCAGTGGATGATGCCTCGATCCGGGGAAGCCGGCTCGCCTCCATAGCTTTTAAAGGATGTGATGTAGTCGCCGCAAGCCTCGAGCGTCGAGCCGGGGATTAATGCGGGAAGCGGACCGAAAGAGTTCGCATAGACGACTTCGATGCTGTCCTCTTCCGTAGCTCCGATCTGGACGGAGACATGCGTATGGCTTGCGGAGCTCGGAAAGACCTTCAAGATCGTACCGGAGATGTGCCCGCGATCGTGGAAGCCGTTCGGCGTGGAATCGGTCCAGCCTTCGACCTGCTCGTTGTTGATCTCGAGAACCTTGCCGTGGTTATAGCAGGTTTCGAGAGGAGCATTATTCCCGTCTTTTGCGGCAGCGAGGAAGGACGTAAGCAGAAGCGATGCTAGAAACATGGCGACCTCCTATGGTTTTTCACTAGGATCGATCTACGGGTCAGGCAGATCCTTCGCAAGGAAAACCATGCGTTTTCAGATTCAGTTCACTTGAGGTTTTTTAGCGGATGATTCATTTCGAGTTCATTGCATGCGTTTAGCTTTCTCTTTGAGAAGATGCTACATCCATGGAGAGAATGATGAGTATGAAGAATTGGATTCTAGGAGCGGCCTGCGCTCTGAATCTTTTCAGCAACGCGATGGCGGTGGAGAAGAAGATCACGGAGGACGATGCCAGGCGCATCGCTCTGACGAAGATCACGGGGACTATTAAGGAAGTTGAATTGGAGAACGAGCACGGCCGGGAGATCTATTCGGTCGAGATCGTCACCAAAGACAGCCGCAAAATGGAAGTCAATATCGATACGACGACCGGTGACGTCGTGAATATCGAAGACGAAACCAACAAGAAAGATTGAGCTTGAAAAATCAGAGGGCCGGATAGGACTCTATCCGGCCCTCTCAATAATCCTTACCTTACCCAAATCCCTGTGATGGGATCGGTCGTAGCATCTTTTTTACCCAAATCCCCGACTCCCAGCAGAGCTTCGACGGTCCGGAGGAATCCATAGTGATTCGTGGTCTGCGTATACACCGACCCGGGGATGACCACGTCGCCGTAAAAACTCGTGTAGATATGGTTGACGGGACTCAGGAACGAACTCTCGTCAAAAGTGAAGACGACCAGGGTCTTCGGCGGCAGGTTCGAGAGTTTTGGCAGGAAATCCGTCTTGATCCAGTTATCAGCATAAGCAACGTCCGTATCATGGGCGTCGTCATCCATGTTGGGAATATACAGCGCATAGTTCGGCAGGTTGTTCGAATCGATGTCTTGAGCGAATTCACCGCCCTCGACTACGTTCGCGCAGCGCTCGGGATTGGATTGGACATTCTTGAAGCTGAGGAAAGGCACGTGTTTACGCGCGTATTTTCCTGACTTCGCGCCGAGGAAGCAGTTTCCTGGATAGTCGTCCGCATAGACCTTCCAAGTCTTGCCCGCCTCTTCAAGCAAGTCGCCTATGTGCCGACCGTCCAGATTCACGTTGCCGTCTCCCTTTACGCCATACATGTCGCCGGCGATCATAGCGATATAATTGGGTTGCGACGGATGAGTCTCGGCCATGAAATGAGTAAGGTTCGCGCCGGCTTGGGCGATCTTTTGGAAAGTAGGCTGCGCCATAGCCTTGCTGTAATCGGTGTTTTCGAACTCAACGATGATCACGTGATCGATGACGGGGATATCAGAGGCGGAGATCGTGTCGGAAGCCGCGGGCGAAAAGGATGAAGGATTCTGCTGGGCCGCGAACGAAGGAGCCGAGACGGACAATGCCGTTAGCACGCTGAGGACCGGTAGTTTCATGGCGATCTTCTCCTGGAAGGAAGTTGAAAACGCCT
>JASLCY010000371.1 GCA_030151925.1 Oligoflexus sp. | reverse complement strand
ATGCTCACAGCTCGCCGTCCCGTCTTTCACCAGATCATTCTTATCGCCGAACTGCGGACGGCTTTCGACCTTGGTCGCATGGCCCGGTCCCGGATCCATAGGATCGGAGCCTTCGCCGCCCTGCAGGTGCGGGCCCATCTGCGCCTGATCATCCGTGCCGGGACCGAGAGGCCCCTGGTCCTGCATACCGTAGGCATAGGCGCAGACCCACTGCGCATCGGCTATCTGTATCGCCGCCTTGTAGGAGGCCTCGCGGTCGTGAGGAGCCGCGCCGCCGCGAGGCTTAAACACGAACTTATCATCATCGCCCTGCGAGAGGGATTGATAGGGGTCGAGGTTCACCACGATCTTCGTGGTCTTGCCTTTGTCGACCGTGATGGTCTGGGCGATATAGAAGGAGCGGCCATCGGCATCGGCCAGGTCCACCTCGTGCGAGCCGCCCGAGCTGTCGCGATAATGCACGGGCTGATTGCCTTTGAGATGGATCGCGATCTTCGCGTAGCTGCCGGCGGGCACGGTCTGCGATTCACCCACCACGATATTGTCCGTGCTCGACGAGCTGCCGTAGAGGTCGACCGAGCTCACCGAGGCGTCGATGGTCGCCGCCTCGCTATCGTCGCTGCCGAGCAGGCCGAGCGAAGAGATGTCGACGCTCAGGCTCTCGTTGCCCGACTGCGGCTGCTGCTGGGCGAACATGATCTGCACGTTGCCGGTCGTGGTTTTGCCTTTGGTCCCGCCCGCGTTGCCGGCTTCGACGCCGCAGCGCGCGAGAAGGAACGAGACGACGAGGCAAGAGATGAAACGCATAAGCTCAGCCCTTCTTTTGCACGAGAGGAAACAGTTGGAAATTCACTTGCAGGACTTCG
This sequence comes from Oligoflexus sp., assembly GCA_030151925.1. Lineage (GTDB taxonomy): Bacteria > Bdellovibrionota_B > Oligoflexia > Oligoflexales > Oligoflexaceae > Oligoflexus. Next base: position 2,162 of record JASLCY010000371.1, on the reverse strand, counting down.
GTCGCGGCCGCGTCGTCGGCTGAGAGCTGCAGGAAACGTTTCCTGAGGGCTGCCAGCTCCTCCTTCATCTGCTCTTTGAGGGCGGGGGAGGCCGTGACCGTGATGGCGCTGATATCGCGTTCCTCGCGGTCCACGTTGTCCAGCGCCTCGAGCGAGAGCTTCAGCATCTGCCGGTGGAAGCTCATGAGCGCCAGGCTCAGGACCTCGTTGCCGGTGGTGATGGTCGCGTCGGTCGGGAACAGGCGGCCCTTGCCCTCGTCAAGCTCGAGGTAACCGAGGCTCTCGAGCAGCTGCAGGCTGTCCTGGACCTTGGCCGCGGGGATCGCGGGACGGAGGTTCGCGGCGATCCATTCCACGGTGCTTTCCGCACGCTCGAGACGAACGAGCTCGAGGATGGCCGCGTGGTACCAATGCTCGAAAAAAGCCAGTTGCCGGCGATCGAGCTCGTTCGGCAGCTGCTTCTGGCGAAGGATGAGGCGCTCCTCGAAGGCCTCGTCGCGCTCGTTCTCGCTGCGCGCCCGCCTTTGTTTGACGAGGGTGAGGAAGTAGCGCCTCTGCAGGCCGGTGATGCTCAGGGCCTCCGCGATCTTCTCGGCGGCCTTGAGGGTGAGCGGGCGTTTGCCGGTGATGAGGCCGTGGGCGTTGGTGGAGCCCACGCCGATGTCCTTCGAGAGCTGAGCATAAGAATAAGAAGGATCCTTGGCCTTGGCCTGGGAGTAGACCATCGCGAGATAGGCCTTGAAGTCTGAATAGTCCGTGACTTTCAGGCTGTTGGCTATCTCTTTGAGTTCGGTCTTCGTGAGTCCCATACGCTCTCCTTAATAGACTTATCGGCTCGCTGCTCAAATTCTTGAGAAGGATTTGAGTATCGTGGGCGGTTTTGGCGGTCATACTCAAAATTTGTGAAAATTTGTAATAACCAAAATCGCAATAAGCTGATTTCAGAAGATAAAAATTAAAACTTAAGTTTTCAGAAAAATCGCCGATAAGTGCTTTACAAGGTCGGTGATGGCATCGGAGTGATGAGGCATCGCCAGCAAATTTGAACACGTAGCCCGGAGTTAAGAATGAACACCAAGTTCGCAGCCATCCTGTTATCCGCACTGCTTCCCGCCGCTTGCGGCCAAGTCTCCAACCTCGACAAGACGATAGCGTCCGTCCAGAGCGCGATCAGCTCGGATGAACAGGCCGCGAATCAGATCTACCTCGACGACGTCTCCGATTCCGCCGGCGACAGCTCGAGCTCTTCGAGCAGCACCGATTCCTCGAGCACGGATTCGTCCGGCTCGTCTTCCTCGAGTACGGACTCGTCGAGCTCGACTACCGATTCCACCGTTAAGGACGACATCCAGGACAAGCGTCTCGACGAGATGGTGGCGATGGTCTTCAAGGACCTCGACGCGGACAGCTCCGGTTCGCTCAGCCTCGAGGAGTTCCTCGTCGGCCCGCAGAAACGCGCTGACGACACCGACGTCGATGCGGACGTGAAGGCGAAGATGGTCGAGCAGATGACCGCGGACTTCAACAAATACGCGGGCTCGGATGCGCTGCTCTCGCAGGACGAGCTCAAGGCCCTGCTTAAAGCGGTGGCGCCTCGCGTGGATTGCCATCGCCGGGCGAAGTTCCCCGACGGCAAACAAGAGGAGCGCGTGAAGGAGAGCGCGGCCGACATCATCAAGAAATACGACAAGGACGGCGACGGTAAGTTGAGCGAAGACGAGCTCCAGGCGATGCAGGATGATCGCGCGGCGGAGCACAAGGAATGGCGTCAGAAGAATGAGCCCGACATGGAAGGCCAGCAAGGCCAAGGCCCAGAGGGCGATGACGACCACGATCATGGCGGTCCTGGTGGTGCTGGCGAAGGCCAGGGTCACCACTGAGTGTGAGGGTATACTTCGGGGACGATGGCTCGGCCGTCGTCCTTTTTTTCGTGTGGCACGCCCGCGATCAGTAGCTTAGTCTTCCTGGGAAGGAGGTGGCTATGATCGTACTTTACGGCTTCAAGAAAGTGATCGCTCCCGTCGTGGGCTGGACGCGCGACATGCGCATACAATGGGCACTGGAAGAGCTGAACCTCCCGTATCGGATCGAAGGCCTCGACTTCCCCGGAGGTGATCTGGCCAAGCCGGCCTTTAAAGCCTTGAACGGTTTCGGCCAAGTGC
>JASLCY010000363.1 GCA_030151925.1 Oligoflexus sp. | reverse complement strand
TGAATGTCGAGCTCTACCAGGATCAGGACTTCCGCTACACGACAGAGACTTGTCAGACCGGAAAGTCCTTCACGGCCAGCAAGGGCCGCAACATCTTCGCCATCTCGGTCTGCCTCGACCCGATGGACGCCGTGAAAGCCAACGCCGGTTGCAATCCCTAACGGGTCCCCATAGTCCTCCACCACAGGAAACGCCATGAATTCAAGCCTGAAAAATGCGTTGCTCCCCAGTCTGCTCGCGCTCTCGACCTTCGCCTGCAAGAGCGACGGTCACAAATCCCAGTTGGAGAGCGAGATCAGCGGCTCGGCCACGAGCCTCCCTTCCGATCTCGGCGTCGGTTTCGATAGCGAGACTCAGGTCATCAAGAGCCAATGCGTGAGCGGCAGCCCCGTGTGGCGCGGCGCGCAGGATTCCAGCATCGAATACGGCCAAGACCTCAGCTTCAACGACATCATGAAGAGCTACGGCGGCGGCGCTAAGGTCGGGGCGACCGTTTACGGCTTCGACGTCAAGGGCGGCGCGGACTTCGCGACCCAGAACGCGGCGACCGAATACAGCTCGAACCTCACTCTCACCAACAAGATCACCCTGAAGAAGCTGGTCCTCAGCAACCCGCGCCTCACGGCCATCGGCAAGTCCGAGCTCAGCAACGGTCGCGCGAAGGACACCGTTCGTGAGACCTGCGGCAACGAATACTTCAACGAGATCGAATACGGCGCGCAGATCTTCGTGGTCGCGAAATTCGACTTCGCCAACGCGCAGGACAAGATCGAGTTCAAGGGCAACGCCAGCGTCAGCCTCCTCGGCGTCGGGGAATTGGGCGGCAACATCTCGCACCTTTCCGATAACGTGAAGAAGAACAGCCGCGTATCGATCTCCGCTCGCCAGGTCGGCGGCAACCCCGAGCAGCTCAGCTCCATCCTCAGCACCGGCGTGATCTCGTGCAGCCTCGTCGACTTCGACAAGACCTGCCTCCCCGCATTGACCGCGATCGTGAAGTACGCTTCGGAAGACTTCCGTAAGAGCCTGGAATCGCTGCCGGATCCGCAGGATCTCTACGAGCAGGAACAAGCCGCCCAAGCCGCTATCGCCGCCGGCGACCTGAAGCCCAAACGCGATCCGGGCAACGCCAAGGGCTGGGCGGAAGTGAACTTCATCACCGCTAAGTATGCCGATGCGAAGATCGACGGCGCGAAACTCGTGCCTGAGGTCGACGTCCCGCTCCTGAACACCGATATCATCAAGACCCGCGCGCAGGTCTACGACGATTTCCAGGTCGCCCTCAAGGATTCGCAACGCGCGTCCGACCTTCTCCGCGATCCGACGCTCAGCGATCTGAAGCGCCAGCAGATCCAGGCGATCGACGCCGCGACCTCGAAGAACCGCGAGAACCTCGCGAACGTCGGCACGGTCTGCATGAATCAACCGGCCAAGTGCATCGACACCTATCGCAAGTATAAGGCCGAGCAGCTCCAGGCTTACGACGCCCGCGCCCTCTCCTTCGGCATCTGCCTCGTCCCCTCGGACATCAACGATACGACCTGGATCCTGCGCGGAGCCGACGCCAAGGAGATCGCCACGATCCGCCTCCTCGCGAGCGGCACCGTCGCCGATGATCCGAGCGCCGACGACAAGACCTGGAAGGTGGACGGCTGCATCCTGCGCTTCTACAACGCCGCCGGCGGGGCGACGACGGTCTTCGGCAAGATCGACGACACCGGCACGACGATGTCGGGCGTCGGCGTGAAGGATGCGCCGCGCTCTCTCGAACGCAAGAAGTAATCGATCAAGGGATGGTTGAGGCTATGCAAACTCTCGTCAAGAATCGCCTTCACTCCATCCCTGTCCTCCTCCTCAGCGCCCTCAGCCTCCTGGCCTCCTCGTGCCGCTCCACTCAAAACCAACGCTCTCGTCCCGAAGACGGCATCGTCGAATCCAACAGCAAGACTCCGGCGACGATCGACGGCGCTGTCACGGGCCTCGACCCGGCGGCCCGCAGCCTCGGCAACGGCTGGGATACGGAGCTGCAGCGCAAGCTCGCGCCCTGCGTGGAGACCGCGAATTACGTCTACCGCGGCGCGCAGAACTCCGAACTCACGGTGATGCGCGATTACACCTACGATCAGATCATGGAGCAGACCGGCGGCGGGATTTACGGCAAGGCGAGCCTCCTCGGCCTCGTCAGCGCCAAGGTGGAAGGCGATATGGCGACTTCCCTCGCGTCCACCGACGATTCCACCTCCTACATCTACAACTTCTCCATCATGGGCAAGTCGGTGGTCCTCGGCGATCGCCGGCTGAACGTGAACGGCTCCTCGGCTTTCAATACCGGGAACCTCGTCCACTTCCGCGACGAATGCGGCAACCAGTTCGTCGATCAGGTCAAGCTCGGCGGCCAGCTCTATATCGGGGTGAAATATACGTTCGCCAGCAAGGAAACCAAGGAGCAGATCAGCCTGACCATGAGCCTCTCGGTGTTCTGGGGCCTCATCAAGATCCACAAGACCTGGACCAAGGAATTCCGCGATTTCATGAAGAACGTGCGGGTCTCGCTCGAAGCCTTCCAGATCGGCGGCGATCCGCGTAAGCTCGAGGCCCTTAAAAACGAGATCTATCACGGCAGCTGCGCGGGCGACGAGCCCGACGCCTGCGCCGAGGCCATCGACAAGCTGCTGGACTACGGGGCCAATGAATTCTCGAAGCAGATGGGCGACATGACCCTGAGCGACGATCCCAACGCCGGCCCGGCTATCATCGACCTGAGCCTCGATAATTACAGCGCGCAGAAGATCTTCGATCCGAAGCAGGGCAAGGCCGTGGTCATCGCCGTCTCGCCGGCGACCACGGGCCGGAGCGCCGTCACCGAGGCCAACGCCAAACTCCAGAAGACGATCGCGGCCCTCAAGATCGCCCAGGAGCGCATGAAAACCCTGAAGGAGTTCAAGCTCAGCGATGCCGACGCCAAGATCGTCGATGACGCCGCGCGAAAGATCAGCGAAGCCCTGACCGCGGCTGATACACTCTATACCACGACGTGCACGCGGGCGATCGCCGACGCGAGTTTCATCGATGATTGCCTCGCCAAAGCCCGCGACGTCGATACCCTGGCGAAAGCCGCGACCGTTCCCGTGTCGCTGACGCCGGCCACACCCTGAAGCGTGAAAGGTGAGATGATGAAAACCCCGGCTCTTCTCCTTTTGTCCCTCGCCCTGGGGCCGTTCGCGGCCTGCAAGACCGCGCCTTCGCCCGATGCCTATTACCAAAGCGTCCATAACGCGAAACCGAAGAGCGCCGACGAGGATCCCTGCCCCGCGACGGCCACCGACTGCCACCCGCACCGTTTCCTCGTCGCCGACGACGGCCTGAGCAAACTCTCCTACGTGAATCTCGACGATCCCTCGAAGGACTGGGATCTGGCCGTGGAGAGCAGCGTCTGGGATATGCAGCTCGCGGGCGGCGGCAAGGTCCTCGTGACGACCACGCAGGATATCGGCGGTTACCTCGAGGTCGACATCAACACGGGCAAGGTCACCCAATCCTTCACCGATATCGGTTTTACCCGCACGGTCCAACGCCTGAAGAACGGCCACACCCTGATCGCGGGCGAGAACCTCGCCGGTGAGGAAGGCACGGTCGTCATCGAGATGGACGAGAACCGGAAGGTCCTGAGCGATAAGACGATACGTTTCCCCAAGATCAAGAACAGCCGCGTCGTCCGCAGGACCCGCGCGAACACCTACCTGCTCGGCAGCACGGTCGACAACCAGGACGATCAGGTCCTGATGGAGATGGATGACAAGGGCGAGGAGGTTCGCCGCTTCGAGATCGGCTCCGGCCCGGGGCATATGGGGCTCAGGCTGCCCAGCGGCGACACCGCCGTGACCAGCGGCCGCGATTTAAGCCTGCTGATTTTCGATGACGCGGGTAAGGTCAAACAGAAGATCGTGATGGCGAACCAAAAGGATAAGGATGCGATCGATCCTTACCAAGCGGGTTATTTCCAGATCCTCGCCAATCACCACTACGTGCTGACCAACTGGCAAGGCAAGAACGCGAACTCGGGCCGCAAGGGCCGCCAGCTCGTGGAATACAACGCGAAGGGCGAACAGGTCTGGTCCTGGAAACAGGATCCGAAGAGGTTCTCTTCGATCAGCGCGGTGATCGTGCTCGACGGCCTCAACACCGACACCGCCTACGACGACACGAACGGGGCCCTCGAACCCGTGCGCTGAATCCCTCCTCCTACTCGACCTCGTTGCGCGACTGCATGATGGTCCTCTGCGCATTGAGGAACTCGAGCGTGATATCCGCGACAGAGTCCAGGACGACGTCGGGGCTGTAGGCGAAACGATGAATATCGTGCTGCTTCGTCCCGC
>JASLCY010000033.1 GCA_030151925.1 Oligoflexus sp. | reverse complement strand
ATGCTGAGACTCCTGCTGACTCGTCTTGTCGTCCGAACACGCGCCTTGCACGCCGGCGAGGCCGAGCATCAGCGCTACAGAGAGGATACGGATCGGCTTCATAGGGTTTCCTTTCAAAGTTGTTCCGTTCCAAAGGAGAAGTCAGTACGTGTAACGAGTCGTCAGAGTCAGCACCGTGTTCTTCTTGTTCAGCTCGGAGAGCACGCGGTCCTCGCGGATGTCCGAGCTGTTGCCGAATACGGCGTTCTTCGCCTGCATGAACTCAGCTTCCGGCTGAAGGATGAACTTGCCCATCACGAAATAAGTGCCGACGCCGTAGATGTTCAGGCCGCCGTGTGATTGGGTTTCGTCTGCTGTGCGGAGTTTGTGCGCGGATTCGAGGTCGCGGTCGATGAAGTACTTGCCCATGTGCTTATAGGACAGGTAAGGCACCCAGTTGTCGAACTTCCACCCAGCTTTTACCAACTCAGCAGTATCTGTTTTTCCGAGCCAATCCTGTTTGTTTCCGTAGTAATCGGAATAGACAGGGTGGAACGGGGTCGTGTCCTGGAACCAAGCATTATCCTTGCGAAGGCGATAAGGCTCGGTACCGGCACGGGTTGCGGTCCATTCAAGGTTGCCCACGAAGTGACCTACCCACTGCGTCAATTGCAAGGAGAGTGCCGAGTCCAGGAGCGCGCCGGTTTCCGACGGGTTGAGGTGGGTCGCGTATTCGGTCACGAAGTTGGTGATATCAGTTTTGTAAATGATTCCGGCCTTGTAAGCGCGGTCAGCCTTGGCTCTCCAGCTCTCGGCCGCACCGTTCTGCTCGATGCTGAAGTCCGAGTTAGTCGGATAGTAGAATGTCGAGGCGCCCGCGCCAGCGTACAAACTCCATTCAGCAGTCGGGGTCCACTGCAGCTCCAGACCGCCGACGGTCTTCGACTGGATCTTCTCGTCTTCGATAGGAAGGTTCGAGATGTAAGCCGGCGTACCGGCTATGTAAAATATGCGAGCAACGTCAAGCGTGCGGAATGCTTGACCAATCTCGGTCCCGAGGTTGTAAGGCCGGAAAATGACGCGCAGGCTGTTGGTCGCGCGCCAGGCGATCCAGGAGTCCTTCGAGTCGGTCTTGGGACCGATCGTGGTGCCGCCGTGCCCGCCCGCATCGCCGTCCAGCAAGAGGTCGCCTTGGAATTCCAAGGATTCGTAACGATGGAACAGGCGCAGCTGGAACATCGAAGTCTTGTTTTGGTCGTCGCCGTATTTGTCGGGATCGATATCGAGGCGGAAGCGGATGGAGGTGTTGGGATTGAACCAGTATTGGGCGGCGGTGTCGAGTTTCGCGCGGTCGCCAAGGCTGATGTTCTCGGCGGAGCTGTAGATGCGCTGCTTATATTCGAAATATTCTAAATAGAACTTCTCGAGGGGCGCCGGCTCCTTCGCTATCGGCCCAGCGAAGGAAGGGGCGTGGGAGGCTTGGTAAGAGGGTTCTTCAGGTACAGGCTGCTTGGCGTCAGCGGCGGGTTGCACGACGTCCTGTCCGTAAGCGCAGGTCGCAAGCAAAGTAAAACACACCGGAGCCCACAAGCTTTTGAAATTCATAGTCTGTCCTTGAGCTGAAGCATGTGATTCGCAAGGCTCGACAATCGATTCAACCAAGCAAAACACTCGAGAAAGCAATCTTGTCAGTTTGACCAGCGGTGTATAAGGGTTTTCCGGTATGAGGTCAAGAATTTAAATATAATCCGCAAGGACATGACTTCATGATGAATAAAAGAAGAAGTCGCAGCGAACGCAGGAGCGAATGCCAGCTTCGATTTACCGAAAAAAACCGCGGCGAATCCAAGGCCGGTCAATCACATCTTTTCATTTGACTCTTCGAGGTTTACGCCTATATTCGAGGCCACCTTTTTGTCCAGTGAGTGTCAGAATGAGTCTTCTTTACCGACAATTTACAGTCCCTTTAAATGAAGCCAACCTTGCGACGCCGCTGAGAGATCTCGTGGCCCAAGACCTCGGCATCGCCGCGGACGACATCGTCGAGCTCGAAGTCCTCAAGAAGTCGCTGGACGCGCGCAAGAAATCGCAGATCAACCATCATTATCAACTTCGCCTCGTCACGCGGGATGATGCCACACTTCTGAAGAATTCGGGAGAGCGTCTCGATTTATACGAAGAAAAAGCCAGATTTCATCCAGCCGACGGCATCGACTTCCAGCGCAAGGCCTTTCGCCATCCACCGGTCATCATCGGCAGCGGCCCCGCGGGGACCTTCGCGGCCTTGGTTTTGGCGGAACTCGGCCAGCGCAGCATCGTCGTGGAGCGCGGCGAGGCGGTCGAGGATCGCATGCGCACCGTACACCGCCTGCAGCGCTCGAGCCTCTTCAACGACGAAAGCAACTACTGCTACGGCGAAGGCGGGGCCGGAACCTTCTCCGACGGCAAACTCACGTGCGGCCGCAATCACCCGCTGATCCGCTACCTCTTCGAGCAATGGGTCCGTTTTGGTGCGCCGGACGATATCCTGTACGAAGCGCATCCGCATATCGGCACCGACTATCTCATGCAGATCGCGAAGAAAACGCGCCTCTACCTCGAGAGCCGGGGCACCGAATTCCTCTTCAATAAACGCTTCGTGAACTTCGAGCCCGGCACGACTGCGCGTTACAAAGTGCACATGCACGACGGTACGACGCTCGAGACGGACCACCTCGTGGTCGCCATCGGCCACAGCGCGCGCGAGACCTATCAGATGCTCTACGACAAGGGCCTTGCGATCGGACCGAAACCCTTCGCGATCGGCGCCCGTTTCGAGCATCCGCAGGACGTCATCAACAAGATCCAATACGGCAGCTGCGAGCTGCTGGGTTCCGCGGAATACAAACTCGCCGCGCAGGCTGGCGGACGCGGTATCTGGACTTTCTGCATGTGCCCGGGTGGCAACCTGCTGCCGACGAATGCGCAGGCGGGGCACCTCGCCATCAACGGCATGAGCTACCACGCCCGCAACAGCGGCTTCGCGAACGCCGCGGTCGTGGTGAACGTCATGCGCGAAGACTTCTTTAAGGGCCACCCGCTCGACGGCATGCATTTCCAGGCCGCGATCGAGAGAGCAGCCTTCACCGCGGGAGGCAGCAATTATTTCACGCCGGCGCAGAGGCTGCCCGACTTCCTGAAGGGCCGCCTGAGCAAAGGCGAAATCAAATCGAGCTACAAGCCCGGCGTGACGCCGGCGCGCCTCGACCAGCTCCTGCCGGAATTCGTGGTGGGTTCGCTGCGCCTCGCCCTGGACGAATACAATAAACGCATGCGCGGCTTCATCGCCGACGAGGCGATCGTCGCCGGCGTCGAGACCAAGACCTCGGCGCCGATCGTGATGTTCCGCGACGCGGGCCTGCAATCGACCTCGCATCCCGGCTTCTTCCCGGCCGGCGAAGGCGCCGGCTTCGCCGGCGGCATCGTCTCCGCGGCGCTCGACGGCCTCAAGATCGGCCGCGCGGTGATTGAGAACGCCCTGGCGGAAGGCCTCTACGTTACGACTGGACACTAAAACGGAGAATGATTATGCGGATCACGGCCCTCGGAACGGTTCTTTCCCTCGCTTTTTTCAGCTCGAACGCCTTGGCCTGGGGCGAGCGCGGACACAACGGCATCGCCCGCGTCGCGACTCGCATCGTCGCCGACAGCCCCGATCCCGAGATCGCCAAGTTCGGCGCCTTCCTGCAAAAACGCGAGCACATGCTGGGGCACCTCGCGAACGTCCCGGATATCATCTGGCGCAACCTTTCTCCCGAGCTGGACAAACTCAGCGCGCCGAGCCACTACGTGGATCTCGACTACATCCTTCCCGCCAACGGCGCCTTGCCCGCGAAGGCGGAGGACTTCCCGCAGACCGTCGAAGCCTACTTGAAGGCGCTCGACGCGAACTGCCGGATCAAGGACGCGGATTGCGACAAGGGTCGCACGCCTCTGGAGAAGCTGCAAAAAGCCGGTCACGCGACCTTCCGCATCCAGACCCTGATGGAAGACCTCGTCGCGGCCTACAAGCAGCTGAAAGGCCTCGAGGCCTCCTCGGACACCGAGAAGAAGACTCAGGTCGTGCAGCGCATCCTGCTCCTGAACGGGGTGATGGCCCACTTCATCGGCGATCTTTCCAACCCGCATCACACGGCGACCGACTACGACGGCTGGAATACCGATCAAGGCGGACTCCACGGCTACTTCGAAAGCGAGCTCGTCGACAGCCTGCCGCTCGACCTCGAGGCGACGGTCCTCGATGAGGCGGAACGTCATCAGCCGCTCGCGAAAGCCTTCGCGCGCCATCCGCGCAACGCCTACCTCCTGGACGCCTGGGAGCAGGTGCTCGAGACGCGGACCGACCTTCCCGAGCTGCTGCGCCTCGACCGTGAGTATGCCCTGCTCGAGAAGAGCAAGTCTGCTACACATGAAAAAGCCAAACGGAAAGACGTAAAAGAAACCAGAAAATATTTTCGCAACTTGATAGTTCTGAGACTTGCCGCTGGTGCGGATGCTTTGCAGCGTTATTGGATCAATGCCTGGGAAGAGGGCGGAAAACCGGATCTCAGCTTCTACCATTCCTTCCACTATGATGCGAAGCCGGATCTGATCCCGCTCC
>JASLCY010000342.1 GCA_030151925.1 Oligoflexus sp. | reverse complement strand
CCGGTTCAGAAAGAAGTCGTTCTGGGCCACGCCGAGGTTCGTCAAACCATCAAGGTACCCAAAATCGGCCTTATCGCCGGTACTTCGGTCACCGATGGCAAGATCACCCGCAACTCGCATCTGCGCCTGATCCGCGAAAGCGTCGTCGTGTTCACCGGCCGCGTGGGTTCGCTCCGCCGCTTCAAAGACGATGTGCGTGAAGTTGTTCAGGGTTACGAATGCGGTATCGGTATCGACGGTTACTCGGACGTCCGCGAAGGCGACATCATCGAATCCTTCGTTATCGAAGAGCATGCCGCGGTCCTTTGATCCGGGCTGCTTGCACAAGTCTCGGATAACTGTTGAGAATTCGACAAATTAAGGCTATGGAAGGCCCTCCCTAGTACGCTAGGGAGGGCTTTTTTCGATGAAAGGGTTTCTCCATGGGTCTCAGAAAAGACCAACTCGCAGACCAGATTCGCGACATCCTCGCGATGAACTTCCAAGGCGGACGCCTCAGCGACCCGCGCCTCGAGTCTGTGACCATTACCGCCGTAAAACTCACCGCCGACCTGCAGCAGGCGACGGTTTACTTTCGTACCTATGACCCGGCGCAGGCTGATAAGGCCATGCGCGGGCTCGTTTCCGCGTCCGGACTCCTGCGTCGGGGATTGAGCGAAGCCCTCGACGTCCGTCGGGTGCCCGAGCTCCATTTCAAATATGATAAGAGCATAGAGTACGCCTCTCGTATCGAGACGGTGCTGGACGCCATCGACAAAGAAAAAGACGACTCTCACGAAGACTGAGGGCGATAAGGAGCGCGAAGTTTGAATCAGCAGCTAACGGCATCTAAAAGGCTGCCGCTCGCCGATGGCATGATCGTCGTCTATAAACCGAGGGGAATGAGTTCTAAGGACGTATCCCGTTGGTTTGAAAGACGTTTTCAGCGGACAAAGATGGGTCACGTCGGGACCCTCGATCCGATGGCGGAAGGCGTGCTGCCTCTGCTCTTCGGTAAAGCCACGCGTATCCAGGACTTCCTGCTCGCGGGCACGAAAGGCTACGAATTCGACGTTAAGTTCGGCATGAAGACCGATACGCTCGACCTGGACGGCGAAGTCGTCGAGGAACGCGAGGTCGGACCTATCGCTCTCGAGGCGATCCACGACGTCTGCCAGGGGATGGAAGGCCCTTTCACCCAGATTCCGCCCCTCTATTCGGCTATCAAGTATCAGGGCAAGCCCCTCTACGAATATGCCCGGGCCGGCCGCGGCCATGAGGTTCCGCTCGATCTGCTTCGCAAGGTCGTACAGATCGATTCCATGCGCTGCCTCGGGTATAATGATGGCGTTGCGACCTTCCGCGTGCACTGCTCGAAGGGTACCTACGTTCGGGTCCTGGCCCATTTCATTGCCGAAAAACTCGGGACGATAGGCACAGTTACGCGTCTCGTCCGGGTGGCGACGGGCGATCTCAGGATCGAGGAAGCCGTGAAGCTCGAGACCCTTGAAGAGGATCAGAGCCGGGTTGCGGCGCATATCATCCCTTTGCACGATATACGGCTTGATATCCCTACTTGGCATGCAGGAGACAGCCTCCTGATTCAAAGGCTCAAGATGGGGCAAGAAATGCATGTTGAAATGAAAAGCTTCGAGACGGGACTGCAACAAAGTGGTAATAAGCGAAGTTCAATCAAGTCGCTTGACCATATGATGCTTATCGATAACAGTGGTCAAACTTTTGGAATAGGCAGCGCCCAGGTGCTCAATACCGGACGCGTAGCTGTTAGAATGAGGAGAGGACTCTCATGAGCGGGCAATTGAAAAACTATCTTTTCACCTCTGAATCAGTGAGTGAAGGCCATCCCGATAAGATCTGCGACCAGATCTCCGATGCCATCCTCGATGCTCTCCTGGAACAGGACAAATATTCGCGCGTTGCCTGTGAATCCCTCGTGAAGACCGGCCTCGTCGTGATCGCGGGCGAAATCACCAGCAAGGCGAGCATCGACTATGCTGCGATCGCTCGTAAGACGATCGAAGGCATCGGTTATAACGATGGCTCGCTCGGCTTCGACGCTAAGAGCTGCGGCGTCATCCTCTCGGTCGAACAACAGTCGGCCGACATCTCGATGGGCGTGACCGAAGGCGAAGGCCTCCACCAGGAACAAGGTGCGGGAGACCAAGGCATGATGTTCGGTTATGCTGTGAACGAAACCAAGGAGCTCATGCCGGCGACCATCAGCTACGCGCACAAGCTCCTGCAGAATCTCTCGGACAAACGCCGCGCGAACGCGGTTCCTTTCCTGCGCCCGGACGCGAAGAGCCAGGTGACGGCTGAGTACAAAGACGGCAAGCTCGCTCGTATCGATGCGGTCGTTATCTCGACTCAGCACTCTCCAGAAGTCGCGCACAAAGAGCTTTCGGACTACGTGATCAACGAAGTGGTTCGTAAGACTATCCCGGCCGAGCTTCTCGACAGAGACACCAAGTACCACATCAACCCAACCGGTCGCTTCGTAATCGGCGGCCCACAAGGTGACTGCGGTCTGACCGGTCGTAAGATCATCGTCGATACCTACGGCGGACACGGCGCTCACGGCGGCGGTGCCTTCTCGGGTAAGGACCCGACCAAGGTAGACCGTTCGGCGGCTTACATGGGTCGTTATGTAGCTAAGAACATCGTAGCTTCGGGTGCGGCGGATCAATGCTTGGTTCAGCTCGCTTATGCTATCGGCGTCGCTGAGCCGGTCAGCGTGTTCGTGAACACCTACGGCACCGGCAAGGTTTCGGATGAGAAACTCGTCGCGGCGATCCGCGAAGTGTTCCGTCTCACGCCGCGCGGCATCACGGAATCCCTCAACCTTCTCCAGCCTATCTATCAGAAGACGGCTTCTTACGGTCACTTTGGCCGTGAAGGCTTCCCATGGGAAAAACTGGATAAAGTCGAAGCACTGAAAGCCGCACTTCGCTAACGGCTAGAAAAGCACTAGAATAGAAACCTCGGTTCATGAACCGAGGTTTTTTATTATTGGCGCTCACGCTCAAGGCGAGCTACATTGGTGGCTATGGACAACAAATTTTACCCGAAAAAGCAGCGACTTGTTTTGATCAACCGAGACTTTCAGTTTCGGTATACGGGCGCTGCCGTCCTTGTTGGTCTCTTGTCCACGGCCCTCACAACGGCCCTTATCCTCTACCCGCTTTAC
>JASLCY010000334.1 GCA_030151925.1 Oligoflexus sp. | reverse complement strand
TGAATTATCCAGCTGTTTATTGCGTAAAGTGTAAGAGCCATACGGATACTCTCGGTCGCCACACGATCCAGATGTCGAACAACAGGCGCGCGCTGAAAGGCGTCTGTCCTGTCTGCGCGACGGAAACCTATCGATTTATGCCGGAAAAAGGCGAGCGCGAGACTCAGCTCTCCCTGATCTCCTCGCAGCGCCGTTTAACGGAACCGACGCGGAAGCGCTCGCCGCTCACGTATCGCCGCGTCTCCGACGTCGCCGTGCATTCGCGCCTGGATTTCTTCCATTACGGCTTCGCCGATAAGATGATCCACTACGGGGTGCTGCTCGTGCTCTTCGGCCTCTCGATCGTCATAGGGTTCGTGATCTGCTCGCATTTCCTCCCTTATTTGAAGCGCTAAGGCTTCCATCAAACGTAAAATACAAAAGGCCGGCCCCATCGGAGCCGGCCTTCTTCATTTGATTCGAAAAGATCTTAGAAACGAACGACCGCGCCGCCCCAGGTGAAGCCGGCGCCGAAGGCCGCCATCAGCAGTTTCTGGCCGCGCTTGATCTTGCCCGAGCGCACCGTCTCGTCGAGGAGCATCGGGATCGAGGCCGCGGAGCAGTTGCCGTATTTCTGGATGTTGTTGTGGCACTTCTCGGCCGGGATGCCGAGGACTTCCGCCACCTTCTCATTGATGCGGATATTCGCCTGGTGGAAGAGGAAATGGTCGATCTCGGAGACCGAGAGGCCTTCTTTGTCGAGGACTTCCTTCACGACTTCGGTCAGGCGCTCGACCGCGTGTTTGAAGACGTAGCGGCCTTCCATATAGGGGAATTGCTTGCCCTGCTCGAGGTGCTCGGCGGTCAGCCAGGTGCCGCCGCGGGTACCAGGACGCTCGATCCAGAGACGATCGGCGTATTGGCCTTGGCTATGGAGGACGATGTTGCCGATCGACGATTTGTCGTCGGTCGCCGCTTCGATGACCACTGCGCCCGCGCCGTCTCCGAAGAGCACGGTCACGTCGCGGCCGCGAGTCGAGAAATCGAGGACGGGCGAATGCGCTTCCGCACCGATGACGAGCACACGCTTATATTGCCCGGATTCGACGAAGAGCTTGCCGACGTTCAAGGAATAGAGGAAGCCCGTGCATTGGGCTCTGAGGTCCATCGAGGGCGTGGTCTCAAGACCGAGGCGCGCCTGCAGCAAAGCCGAGCTGCCTGGGAAGATATGGTCCGCCGACAGAGTCGCGAGGATGATGAGGTCGATATCGTGAGCGGTGCAGCCGGCGCTTTCCAGAGCTTTCTGCACGGCTTCATAGGCGAGGTCCGAAGTACCGATGCCATCGACGTGGCGACGGGTCTCGATCCCGGAGCGTTGGCGAATCCACTCGTCGCTCGTGTCCATGACTTTTTCGAGATCGGCGTTTGTTACGACGCGAGGAGGAACATACATACCGGTACCGGCTATCTTCGCCTTGATTTTTGATCCGCTCACTATGAAGACCCTCCTCGTGGGTAGATTTTTGCCTAAAAATAGAGAAGGAGAGCATCATACTCTCCTTCTGGCTTGGTTTCAAACAAATGAAACCCATTCGCAATTTTAGTTGAAGAGACCTTAGTTGGCCTGCTCCCACATTGAGATACCGGCTTCGTATTTCCGCTGTCCGTCCTGCTCGATGAAGGCTTTACCTGTCATGATATCAAGCACTCCATCCAAGCGGTTTCGATAAAGCTCGAATCTCAGCGTTCGACCTTCGGTTTCGGTCAGAGGCAAGTCATTGAAAAAGTCGGGTTTTTCGCCTTCAGCCACACGAGCTTTGGGAGCGAAGCCGATGTCGTTCGCATGATCGAGCTTCATGGAAAACTGAATCATTCCGCCATCAGCAGCCTTGGACAGACTCGCCTCGTGGATCGTCAGATCCTCCTGGAGAGGAAGACCGTCCGGACACGCCACGCCTTGATTACTGACAAGGTCAAAACAAGCCCGGAACACTTGCGACTCATAACCCGTAAAGGATAGCTCGGCGCGCAGGATGTTTCCGAATTGCTCGTAAGCCATATCGTACTGGAGGAAAGCCACCCCAACGCCCGGAGCATTGGCCGCACGGATGCCGCGATCGGTGGTATCGAGCACGTTTTGGTTCAACGCGGTCCAAGTATCGCGGCTCTCGTTGATCTGAGAGTCGAGGTAACTGATCGTCTGGGTCTTCGACGCGATCTGAACGTTATCGGCGTCCGTGAAGGAGCCGTAGAAGTCAGGGGCGAGATGCGCGCGAATCTCGGGGAAGAGGTCTTTATAACTGGCGCCCGCGGTCGAGAAGCTCGGCGTCGTCAATACCGTGGTATTGGCGAACACGAAGAAGAGGTGGTCGCTCTCGCTGTTCTCGGTGGCCACTCTCTGGTTCAGGTAGCGGATCGTCTGCTCAGTGGTCGAGGCGCGATCGGCGTGAGCGGGAAGCGGCTGGTAGATCGTTTGGTTGGGAGTCGTGCCTTCGACCGCGGCAATGATCTGCCGGGGCGTGTGCGGTTCGGGCGACAGGCCGAAGATCTTGCAGATGTCCTGGCTGCCGACGCTCGCGATGGCTTTCACGCAGTTCGCATCGGTCTTCTGATCGAGGGCGATGTTGAGGAAGGCCTCCTTCTTGTCGAAGTAGAGCTTCTTGATCGCCGCCGAGGTCAGGTTGAACGAGGATTCGGTGAAGGCGAAAACGCCCTTGGTCGCGGCGTAGTTATCGTCGTTCAGGAGGGCCGCGAGGCGATTGAGCTTGTCGGTGCGATTGGCGTCCGTGCTCCCTGCGGGAAGAGCGAACCAACGGGTTTTCGCGACCCCGTCGAGCCAGAGGCACTTGAAGTAATCGCCGTCGTCGCTCGTACAGTCCGCGCTCGTGAGGATAGCGTGATCGGTGTAGTACTGCTGGCAGACGGGAGCCGGGTTCGGGATCGATTTGAAGGTGTTCTGCGCGAGCAGGGGGTGGACGGCGAGTTCGATGACTTTCGCTTCGCAGTATTCACCCCAGCTGGCGTTGAACGCGGCGGTCTGGGCGTCGTTGAGGTTCAGGTCCGCGATCTCGCGGTCGATCCAGGTCAAGGCGTTGGCCGAACGCGCTTCGCTCGAGATAGGGTTCTTGCTGAGAGCGTCGATCTCATAGGCCTGCAGGCCGTCCTTCATCAACTGAAGCTGCTTGGCGGCCTGGCCGCCGTCACCGTAAAGGCTCAGGTAGTCGGAATCGACTTCGAACTTTTTGATGTCGGCCCAAGCCTGGCGGTTGGCTGAGGAGGCGTTGATCACTTCGGCCACCGGGGCGGCCGCGGTGTTGTCGTTGAAGAGCAGGATCGTGCCTTTGTAGTTCAGGTTGCTTTTCGGGCTGTTCAGAGTGAAGGCGTCGCCTTCGATCTGCGGATACTGCGGCGAGTCCATCGTGTCCACGTTCTCGTGTCCGGCTTTCGCGCCTTTACCGCAGGAAACGTTGAGAGCGATGCTGCCGAGCAAAAGGAGGCCCAAGGAAATTCGCATGGTCGTCCTCATTAGAAGAAGAGGTTAAGGTCGAGTTGGGTGAAATCCGTGACCGCTACGTTGCGGCTCTGGTATTGCTTCCGGTATTCCGCCGTGATGCTTATAGGCAAGGCGAATTCGTGGCGTTTATAAGCTTCGATCGTCGAGTAGCCGAGGCGCGCCTCCCAGTAGACGGCGTCCTGGTCGGTCCAACGCTGGAGCTCGTTCTTCACCGCGAGGTCGTCGACGTAATAACGGTCGCCGAACTTGCGATAGTAGAGCGCGCCGAGGCCGCCGTTGATGCCGGAATCCTGCTCGAATTGGATCGAGACGCCGGCATCGAACTTGTCGCCGAGCTTAAAGTCGGTTTCGTGCTTCTGGGCTTCGACCGTCTCGTCGTAAGTTTTCCAGCGGACCGATTTCTTGTCCTTGAGCTGCGTCGTGTACTTGGCGAACTCATCGAGGAAGAAGTGGCTGCCGAGGATTTGATCGAAGGTCAGCTGGCTGAAGAGGTCCCACTGGCCGTCGCCGTAAGGCAAGTCCGTGAGGATGTTCGGGTTGTCGACGCGGCCCGTCGGAGCCACGAAGCCGAGCGTCACGGCCGACTTCAATATGTCGCCGTCATAAGCCAGGCCTTTGGCGGCGATGGTAAGGTCGCCCCAACCCGTCTGGTTCCACGAGCTCAGGGGTTCGTAATTGTTCGCGACGAGGCGCTCGTTGAGGCGCCCGACCGCGTTATGGAGTTTGCCGGCCGCTTCCACCGCCGCGTAGTAGTAGTTGGTGGCGGGATCCTCGAACGCTTTCAGGAGAGCGGCGCCGCCTTCATTGGTGCGGAAGCCGACGTTGATGTCGGTGCTGGTGCTGTAATAGGGGATCGCTCCGGCGAGCGTGATGCGATCGGTGATGCCCCAGGCGAACACGGGCGCCCAGACGTTGATGTGCGCGTTGAGTTTGCCGTCGAAGCTGCCCACGGTATCCTCGTCCTTGAAGCCGCGAGCTATCATGAATGCTTGGAGCTGGGTCCTCTTCAGGCCCTCTTCGCTCTGCAGGAGATTGTGGAATTTAAGGGGTTTATCAAGATCGTAAGCGAGGGAGATCTTGTTGCCGTCCGGATCGGTCTTTTCACTCGTTTGGGTATAGAGGTCGCGGATGTCGAGGTTGCGAACGCCCTTAGGCAAGACTTTGGTGGATTCGAAGGCGTACGCCGTATGACCGGCAAGCATCGCCAAGAGGACGAAACGAAGTTTCATGAATTCGGCCCTTATGAAAAAGGAGCCCTTAGCGGGCTCCTTAAGCTTCAAGTGTCGAGAACGATTTAGAGAGTATCGGCGAACGCTTTGGTTTCGGAGATACAGTGCACGGTCTCAGCACGAACGTCTTCAGGGACGACGCCGCCGAGATCGAGGTAGTCCTGGAAGTCCGAAGCGGCTTGCAGAGCCAGTGCTTTCGCATCAGCTTTCGAACCGTCGATCAGAGAAAGGGTGATCGCTTTGCGATAGTAGTTCTCGCAATAAACGTCGCCGCCTTTGTCGCCGTTCTGAACCGCGAGCGATTGGTTGATGAGAGCCAGAGCTGCTTGTGGGTCGTAAAGGCCGCCTGGGAGGCCTTTTGCGGCCGAGTTGCCTTTAACGGCAGCTTTTACGCGAGCGAGTCCGCCGCCTTCGAAGACTGCCGTTCCGTCGACTTTTTCACCGTCGGTGAACGTTTGAAGGAGGCTGGGGAGAACCGCGAGCTGCTCAAGGACGTTCGCGACTTCACCCGAGTGGGCCATGCAAGAAGCGCGGAAGTAGTAGTACTCAGGAGTCGCCGTACCGAAGGCTTTCGGGTTCAGGTACTCGGCAACGCGCTTGAAGCAATCGTCGAAGATGGCTTTACGGGCTTTTTTATCCGCGTCGGTGGTTTTGCCGGTGAGGACTTCGCCTTGGTAGTAGAGCGAACGGAAGAGTCCGTCGACCGCTGCTACGAGGTCGGAGCCTTTAGCGCCGCCATCGATGATTTTTTGGTAGGCGTCGCGAGCTGCGAGCGTGTTAGCGAGGCCTTGGTCGTCACCTTGGTCACGTTTTACGAACAACGCGTCAGCATCTGCGAATGCTTGGTAGAGCGAGTTGCTTGTGTCGGTTACGTGCCAGGGAGCGACGGCTGTATCATCGGTCGATGCGTTGCTGCTGTTAGCGGGCGCGTTGTTGGTCGCTTGGGCGAAAGCGACACCGGAAAGACTCAAAAGCAGAGCTGAACAGAACAGACTTTTCTTTAGCATGAATGACTCCCTCTTGGTTTGTGAAAAACACGTGAGTGGGAAAACTACCCGCCGCATGGATGAACGTCAATTGCGAAGCCGATAAAAGTGACTCTTGAGTTTCATAAATGAAGGCGGGGTATTTTGATCCTGCGGGAAACCCTAACAGTTGCACGCTAGTACAACTATTTATGATTACTTAATCTGATGAAACATACGCAAATATAAGGGTTACGCGGCTTATAAGATCGTTCTCAGATGTTCAGCGAATTTTTCACTCAAAAGCTCTCGCTAATATAAGAATCCTTTTATCCAAGTCGATAAGTACTGCTGAGTCACGGCTCCAGATAACAAAGTCGAAGCGTAATCCTTACCGAAGGGCTCATCTGCGACATAAATTGATAATAAAATATTAAAGACGTAAGGCGATGAAAATACTGAATTTATAGACGCTGGTTTAGTTTTACTTCAGCTGGGGCGCTCAGTTTCCGAATAGGTATCAACGGAGTGCCCAATGAGAATACAAAGACAAAAGTTGATCCCTAACATTTTTAGTCTGTGCCTCGTGGCTGCGAGCCTCTTCGTTGTCGAAGGGGCCGCCCAAGGCAAAACGCGCCTGGAGTTGCGGCAAGCAGACAAAATCGCTTTGACCTTAACCGGTCTTCCTCTGCCGAGCGATATGCGAGCCCGCTTCATCAAGGGCGAGCTGAGCCTGGAGCAGATTGCCGAGGAGTTGAGCAAGAGCCCGCAGTTCATCGAGTTCTACGCCCAATTCTGGACGAGGACCATGGGCGTGCAATCGCCTATGGATGCCTATGAGCTCCGTTCGACGGAAGGTCGTTCGATCGCCGATTACGCGAACGATAACCGCATCGGTACCGATCGTCTCACGGCCGGCAACGAGGCCCCGAGCTTCGACGTCAAAGGCCTGCAAGGCTGGGTCGACAAACGCAAGCAGGGCAAATACCCTCGTATCCGCATCAAGACCGACTGCGACGACGCCCCGCGGCTCGATACATACAACGACTTCACGAATATCTATCAGCGGGCCGACCTTGGGAATAGTGACGGCTCCGTGCAAAGGGCTGCCGAAAATGGCATCGATCCACGCGGCAATCCTATTCAGTCTGGTACGGCGGATCTTTGGAAGGAAGCTTTCACCATCACAAAAGGTGGCGAGGCGCGTTGTAATGACGATTCGACCGGCAAGATCATGCAGGTTTGGTGGGATCCAAATGGCACGCGCTCCCATGCACGCTATAAAAACGCCAAAGGCTACCGCGTTCCACCCTGGATCGCAGCCAACTGCGGCGATATGCTGAAGAACTGTTCGTTCGGCGATGCTTCCGGCTCTGACGTCTTTATGGACGAAGTCAACCGCGATATGTCGATGGAGGCGGGTTATCTCATCGCTCACACGGTTGCCGAAGACAAACCCTTCAAGGACATCCTGACGACGACCAAGACCATCGTCACCGGAAAATACGCCTACTTCCTCGGCAAATGGCATGGCAGCCATCTCTGGGGCAACTTCGTCAGCGGTAAGTTCACCGACAAGGACAGCGACGTCTTTAAGCAGGCGAGCGTCCTCGACAGCAAACACTACTGGGTGGAAAGAGGCGAATTCAACGCCGGCGTCCTCACCACTCCTATCTATCACGCCGTCACCAACGGCCGTCGCGCGAAAGCCAACAGGGCTTATGAAACGTTCTTGTGCCGGAAATTCGTCGTCCCCGACGGCGTTCAGCCCGACCCTGCGGACGCGAATCCCGACCTGACCAAACGCGCTTACTGCGATTCGTGCCACAAATCCCTGGAACCCATGGCCGCCTTCTTCAATCGCTGGCCGCAAACGGGTTCCACGAACTTCATCTACGACCAGTCATCCGACGTCGACGATACCGGGCGTTTCGATGGTGAGACGGGCAGAGGCGCATCCGCGTTCGGCCAGATCATGGTGAAGTCGGACGCGTTCCAGGATTGCAGCGTGAAGCGAGCCTTCGAGTTCATCAACGGCCGCAAGCTGACCGACGCCGAAAGCAACAACCACTTGGCGGAATGGCGCTCGATCTTGGTCAACGCCAACATGAATCTCAGGACCCTTATGAAGCAGCTGGTGCTAACGCCTGAATTCCTCGCCCCGAAGGAGCCCTGATATGCGCTTATACCTTTTGTTCGCGCTGCTCTCCCTGACGTTTTCCTGTACGCGGGCGCCGCATAGCCCCGCTCTCAATAACGCGGCCCAATCGTCGAATGCCGGAGGCGACGACTCGCAAGGGTCGACGGCCGACATCGACAGCACCAAGGGCCTTGAGCTCCTGCCTGATGCCGGAACGAAGATGCGTTTTATGGATGGTTGGGCTTTGACGACCGTGTATGGACGGGTCTTTCCCAAAGACGGCTCGGGCTACGCTCATTGCGCGAGCAGCAAACCTCGCGATTACCAAGCCTGCGATCTGATGTTCGCGCCTGACGAACGGCAGGCCATGGGCGTGTTCGACCTCTATTCGCAGCGGATGGGCCGCGGCATCCAGAACGTGAACAAAACCGAGAACCTGACCCTGAACTATATGCGTAACCTCCGCGCGGCCCTGAGCCGCGAGTGCGAGCGTCTGGTCAGCAATGAAGAGAAG
>JASLCY010000312.1 GCA_030151925.1 Oligoflexus sp. | reverse complement strand
TTCTTCGCCGGATCGAGCACGATCGCGAGGCCCGACTTCATGATGGTGCCCTGCAGCGAGCTGATCGGCGTGTTGAATTCCACGGTCGGCACCGAACGTTCCATGAGGCTGCGGATCGGAGCGGTGGCGTCGAGGGTCGTGCTGAGGCCGCGGATGAGGTTGTCTTCGGTCACGAGGCCGACCAACTGGCCCTCGGTGTTGAGGACGGGCAGCTGCGAAATGCCTTGGCTGCGCATGGTCTCGATCGCCTTCGCGGCGGACTCCTCGCTCGAGATCGTGATGAGCGAGCGTTTGGGTTTGCCGGCGATCAGGGTCTCGACCGAGCCCTTCATCGAATCCGGGCCGACGAACTGGTTGTCGACCATCCACTTGTCGTCGATGAACTTGGTCATGTAGTTCCGCACGCCGTCGGCGAAGATCACGACGCAGTTCTGCCCCTTCTTGAGTTTCTTCGCCTCCTTCAGCGCGGCCTGGAGAGCGGAGCCCGAAGAGCCGCCGCAGAGCAGGCCTTCCTCACGGATGAGGCGGCGCGCGAGGAGGAAGCTCTGCCGGTCGTTGGTCTTCACCCAGGTGTCGACGAGCTTGCGGTCGAGCACGTCCGGGATGAAGTCGTAGCCGATGCCTTCGACCTTATACGAGAAGACGTCCGTGCCGCCGGCGAGGATGGAGCCCTCGGGGTCGGCGCCGACGATGATGCACTTGGGGTTCACCGATTTGAGTTTACGCGCGATGCCGGTGATCGTTCCGCCCGTACCCGCGGCGATGATCGCCATATCCACTTTACCGCCGAGATCCTCGAGGATTTCGGTCGCCGTGCCGTCGGCGTGCGCGGCCGGGTTCGAGGGGTTGCCGTACTGGTCGAGGATATGCGCGTTGGGCAGTTCCTTCTGCAGGCGCTTGGCGACCGAGATATGGCTGTCGGGAGCGTCCCAGGCGGCCTCGGTCGGCGTGCGGATGATCTCGGCGCCGAGGGCCTCGAGCACGACTTGCTTTTCGCGGCTCATCTTCTCGGGCATGGTGATGATCACGCGGTAACCGCGGACGGCGCCGGCGAGCGCGAGGCCGATGCCGGTGTTGCCGCTGGTCGGCTCGATCAGGGTGTCGCCGGGTTTGATGCGGCCTGATTTTTCAGCGTCTAAAACCATACGGTAGGCTATCCGGTCTTTGACGGAGCCGCCCGGGTTCAGGAATTCGCACTTCCCGTAGAGGTTGCATTCGAGGCCCGCCGAGACGCGGTGGAGCTTGACGAGGGGGGTGCGGCCGATCGCTTCGAGGATGTTGTCGTGAAGCATGGTGAGTCCTTCCTTTTTTCGGGAACTTACGAATAGAAATATGATTTTCGTAGAGACTTGTCGAAGTGGGAAACGGCGGATCAACAGGGAGAGGGGCCCGAGGTCTTGCTGAGATCGACGCTCAAGAGGGGCGCGTGCGCATAAGCTAGCAACACGGTCAGGATCATGGGGAAACCTCTCTAACTAAACATGCAAGAGTAGGCTTAACATAGAATGCGACTGAATTTCCAGCTTGTTTGACTGACCATAAGTCCCAGAATGCCTCGCAAAATTGGGGACTACGCCCAGACCATCAAAATCTTGACGCCGTGCATCCGTTGACAGGCGCGGCTGGCAAGTGAAAAAATAACTTAGAGTCCTATTTTGCGTCTGAAATCCCCCTGGGGTGTTCGCCGAGGCAATTTTTGCCTAGGCCAGAAACCCTGCGGCCCCTTGTCTTCAGCCTGACGTAGCTTAACCGTTCTCTTTAGCTTTAAAGTGGCAAGTTTGACATGATTTCTTTCTTCAAGAGACCTCTTCTGGCGATCGACTTCGGCTCCTCGTCCATCAAGGCCATAGAAATGACCTCGGGACAGAGCGGGAAGCTGCATTGCCTCGGGCTCGAGCTCCTGCCACGGGGAACGATAGAGAACGGCCTGATCCGCGATTCCGATACGCTGGTGAAGGCGCTCGAGAAATTGCTGAAGCGCCTCGCGATCAAAACCAAGCAGCGCCGCGTGGCGATCTCCGTCTCGGGCCTCTCGACTCTCGTGAAACGCGTGCAGATGACCTTCGACGACGACGTGGACGTGGACGAGGCGATCTTCGAGGAGGCGAAGCAGAGATTCGCGCACAACCTCGAGGACATGTACTTCCGCTTCCAGGAGATACCCTCGGCCTTCGCCGCCGAGAACGAGAAGGCCTATATCCTCGTCGCGGCGAAGATCGATACGGTCGAGCAATACATAGACCTGGTGCACAAGGTCTCGATGAAGGTCGGCATCACCGACTGCGACGTGTTCTGCCTCTCGAACATGTTCGACTACAACTATCCTATCGCCGACGCGCTGACGATGGCGGTGAACGTGGGCGCCTCGGCGACCCAGATCGTCTTCCTGTTCAACGGCGAGTTCCTCTACAGCCGCGAGATCTTCATGGGCGGCTTCGACTTCACCCAGAGGATCGCGGACTACGTGAAGGTCGACTTCGACAACGCCGAGACGCTGAAGATCTCCGCCTCCATGGGCGACGAGGCGATCGCCGAGAAGATCCGCCCGGCGATCCAGGAGATCAGCGACCAGATCGCGAGCGAGATCAACACTACGGTGACCTACTTCATGATGGAAGAGATGCAGGGGCGCTTCGAGCGCGTGGACCACATCTTCCTCTGCGGCGGCGCCTCGGGAACCCTGAACCTCGGCACGACGCTGTCCTCGGCGCTCCGGGCTCCGGTGCAGACGGTCAACCCCTTCCAGAGGATAGACGTGACGCCCTCGGGCATCGATATGGATTACATCATGACCCAAGGGACTCTGTTCGGCGTATCCGTAGGCCTCGGCCTGCGCGATACAGGCGACATCAAGTGAAAGGAGGCGCGACCGTATGATTAAAATCAACCTCACGCCCTTCGAAGAGCTCGACGACCCGCAGTGGTGGGTGCCGGACGCGGCGCTGCTCGTCCTCCTGAT
>JASLCY010000213.1 GCA_030151925.1 Oligoflexus sp. | reverse complement strand
AGCCAGGAAAAGGCCGACTGGATCTCCCAGGTCTGCGACGAGATCATGGCCGGCGACTGGGACGAGCATTTCCCGCTCGTCGTGTGGCAGACGGGGAGCGGCACGCAGACCCACATGAACCTCAACGAGGTCATCGCGCATCGGGCGAAGGCCAAAGCCAAACCCGACGCCAAGATCAAGATCGATGCCCACGACGACGTGAACATGTCCCAGTCGACGAACGACGTGTTCTCGACCGTGATGCACATCGTCGCGGCGAAGGAGATCAAAGAGCAGCTCCTGCCCGAGATCGCGGCCCTGCGCGAGGCCTTCGAGAAAAAAGCCGCGACCTATCAGAACGCGATCAAGCTCGGCCGCACCCATATGATGGACGCGACGCCGATGACTTTCGGCCAGGAGTTGAGCGGTTACGCGGCGCAGCTCGAATTCGCCGAGGGCTGCGTGACGCAAGGCCTTGAATCGCTGTTCGAATTGCCCCTGGGCGGCACCGCGATCGGCACGGGCATCAACACGCATCCGCGTTTCGCGGAAGTCGCCTGCAAGAAGCTGAAGGCCTTCACCAAACTGCCCTTCGTCCCCGCGGAGAATAAGTTCGCGCTGATCGCCGCGCATGATCCGCTCGTCTATGCGAGCGGCTGCCTCAAGGTCCTCGCCACCGCGAGCCTGAAGATCGGCAACGACTTGCGCCTGCTCAGCAGCGGCCCGCGCGGCGGCTTCGGCGAAGTGCGGCTGCCCGCGAACGAGCCCGGCAGCTCGATCATGCCCGGCAAAGTGAATCCCACGCAGATCGAAGCGCTGACCATGGTCGCCATCCAGGTGATGGGCAACGACTTCGCGATCAGCTTCGCCGGCAGCCAGGGGCAGCTTGAGCTCAACACCTATAAACCGCTGATGGTCCACAACCTCACGCAGTCCATCACCCTGCTGGCGGACGCTCTCCGCAGCTTCCGCGAGAACTGCGTCGCCGGCATGGAACCCGCGGAGAAACGCATGCGCGAGCTGCTCGACCATTCGCTCATGATGGTGACGGCCCTCAATCCGGTCATAGGTTATGACCAGGCCGCGAAGCTCGCCCAGTACGCGCTCGACCACGATCTCTCGCTGCGCGACGCCGCGAAGGAATTGAGCCTGCTGAGTCTCGATGAATTCGATAAGGTGGTGCGGCCCGAGACGATGCTGGGGCCGAACATGAAGACGGTGAATTAGGATTCGTGAGGGATTCTGCGCCAGAGCCAGCGGCCGAGGTAGAAGAGGACGAGGGCGAT
Organism: Oligoflexus sp.; assembly: GCA_030151925.1. Taxonomy (GTDB): domain Bacteria; phylum Bdellovibrionota_B; class Oligoflexia; order Oligoflexales; family Oligoflexaceae; genus Oligoflexus. The sequence goes on along the minus strand of JASLCY010000213.1, from coordinate 18,351 downwards.
GACGACGGCCAGGATCCCCATCTTAAACTGCTTGAAGTAGTAGAGGATGGTCTCACCGTAGAAAGCGACGAGCAGCACCTGGGTCGGCACGCTCACGGCGGCCGCCATGGCATCGACGGCGATGAACTTACTGATGCTGAGCCCCATCATCCCGCAGGCGAAGTGCCCCGGAAAACGCAGCCCCGGCGTGAAGCGGAACGCGCCCGCGGCCCACATCCCGTAGCGTTTGGTCCAGTCCGATACCTGATCGAAGCGCGATCGGTAGCGATCGATGAACTGCGATCTCTGGACCTTGCCGCCGAAGAACTTCCCAAGGAAATAGACCAGGCAATCGGCGAAGATCACCGAGAAGAACGCGACCCCGGCCGTGATGTAGGGATCGACGAGATGAGCATTGGGATAAGGTGGCGGTGGAAGGTTCGGACGTGTTGCGGCAAAGCACACCAGGCCAGAACTCACGAGCGTCACTTCTTCGGGAATGGGGAGCCCAAACCCTGAAGCCATCATCAAGACAAAAATGCCTAGATAAACAAGCCAAGGCTGATAGACATACTGCGTAAACCATTGCAAAATTTCTGCGTCGGAAAAACCCATGCCTCAGTCCTGTACAAAAGGCGGAATCGACCTTAAGCCCGATCCGTCTCGATTCAAGCAGGGAACGTTAGACCGTAACCCGAGACGGACACAAGCTATTTCTTCCAAATATATTAAGGTTAGACGCCGGTCTGTGTTAGGGATTTATAGTTCTTAGATCGTAATTCCAGTCCATTGTTGGGGGAATATGACTATGAATGCTTTTTTGAGTTTAGCCTTTCATCTGCTTGTAAGCAATGCACCCGCTTGTGCGAGCGACCGCAGCGATCAGCTCGACCTCACCAAGCTCAAGCGTGAGAGTCCCCACGGAAGTCTGGCCGGAAAAATCGCTTGAGCCGGATAATACCGCCCCCTATATTAACAAACTTCGCACCATAAATCCTGAATCCGGGACCGGCGCTCGGATAGGATGCGGAGAAGGAGTGAGTTCTTTATGAGCATTATGGATTTTATCAAAAAGCAGTTCATCGACGTCATCGATTGGCAGGAGCCGGGCGACGGCCTCCTCGCCTACCAATATCCGATGCAGGACCGCGAGATCCAGAACGGGGCGAAACTCACCGTCCGGGAATCGCAGCTCGCCCTCTTCGTCAACGAAGGCAAGATCGCCGACCTCTTCGGCCCCGGCCTGCACACGCTGAATACGCAGACCCTGCCGCTGCTCACGAACCTGAAGAACTGGGACAAGCTCTTCGCCTCGCCCTTCAAGTCGGACGTGTTCTTCTTCTCGACCCGCGAGCAGATCGATCAGCGCTGGGGCACGCAGAACCCTATCATCATCCGCGATAAAGAAGCGGGGCCGATCCGCTTGCGCGCCTTCGGCACCTTCTCCTATAAGATCGCGGACCCGCGGCTCTTCTTCCAGAAGATCTCGGGCACGCGCCCCGTCTATCGCACGGAGGAGCTCGACGCTCAGCTCCGCTCGCTGATCATCACTTCGCTCTCGAGCCACTTCGGTTCCGCGGCGGTGTCCTTCATGGATATGGCGGCTGAGCAGGAGCGTTTCTCGCAGACGCTGAAGGGCGTCCTCGCGCCCGCGTTCGCGCAGTACGGACTCGAGCTCGCGACCTTCCTCATCCAGAACATCAGCCTTCCCGAAGAGCTGCAGAAGTATTTCGACAAGGCCTCGTCGATGCGCATGGTCGGCGATATGCAACGCTACGCGCAGTTCCAGGCCGCGGACAGCATCCCTATCGCGGCTGAGAATCAAGGCGGCGCGGCGGGGATCGGCATCGGCCTCGGCGCCGGCGTGGGTTTCGGCCAGGCGATGGCCAACGCCTTCCAGCCGGCTCCTGCTCAGGGCGCGGCCGGCGGCGGCAAGGAGGATGCCGTGGCGATGCTCGAGAAGCTGCACGAACTCGTGAAAAAAGGTGTGCTGACGCCCGAGGAGTTCGACAAGAAGAAAGCCGACCTCCTCTCGCGCATCTGATCTATTCGCGCTCCGAGCAGGCTTCGATGCTCAGGTCGTTCAGCGTATAGATCGCGGTGCCGTCGCAGTAGAGCACGCCGTTCGCCGTGAGGCCGTGGCCGCTAGGCGCGACGGCTGGCTCGGCGAGATCGAGGGCGAGGCGCACCTCCTGGTTGTGTTTTCTCACCTGACCGCGATACATCCAGTTGTGGCGAGTGCCGAGAGCGACGCGCCAGGCCTTTTCCTCCGGCCAGCGTCGGTCCGCTTCCGCCTCGAGGACCTGCAGGAGCGATTCGAGCCCGAGCGAACCGGGCATGACGGGATCTTCGAAGAAATGAGCCTCGAAGAACCACTCCTCGGGATTCACCTTCTTCGCGCCGTAGATCTTCGAGCCGTCGGTTTCCCAGCGATCGACCATACGGAGCGGATCCTGAGGCAGAGCCTTGGCAGCCGGATAAGGCTGCGCGATCGATCTCTCCGACCAAGCCGCGGCTCCGCGGATACCCGCCTGCGAGGCGAGCGCCTCGTCCGTAAAGAAACCGAAGCTCGTAGTGCCGACATAGATATCGCCGGCCGCCGAGTAGACTCGGAATCTATAATCCTGGATGATCATATCCCCGCTGCGCGCGATCTTGGTCGAGGCGACTTCGATCGAGAGGCGCCCGTGCCCCTTGCGGACGTCGAGGGACTGGACGGCTTCGCCTGAGAGGTTGCGGAACTTCAGGTCGCGCGGGCTTTGCAAGGCCGAACCCATATAGGCGGCCATGAAACCGCAGGGCTGCAGGGCGATCTCCACGAGCACCGAGAAGGGCAGCCTATCGTTGTTCGCGGCCCAGAACCAGGCGTCATCGGGCAGCTCGTAATGAGCGACGAGATGAGTCCCGACATGCTGTTTCATGAAGGGTCCGTCGACGGTTTCCACGCTATCGAGGAATTGGAACGGCGGCCGCGGCAGGCGCGCGATCTTTCTTTGATGATCGAAAGGCCGATAGACCGGGCCGAAACAATCCGACGGTTTACCGTTTGAAAACGCGAGGATGTGGTCGTAGGTATAAAGAGGGGCTTGGCTCGTCGCGACTGATACAGCGCTGTTCGCTGGAGCTTGGCTCGCGGGGGCCTTGCTCGCCGCAGCGCTGTTCGCTGGAGCTTGGCTCGCGGGGGCCTTGCTCGCCGCGACGCGCGACGACCAGATCGAGGCGAACGTCGCCTTGGTGAAACCCGGCGCATGCAGGCTCATATCGGTGATATCGACGATAGGCTTGCCGTCGGCATACATCAAGGCATCGCAGATCACGTAGGCGTCAGGGCCGTAACCGATCTCCTTGATCTCGATCTCATATGTGACTTTGCGGGTCGAAGGCAGCACCTGCCCCCGGCACTTCAATTGCGACCAGAGGCCGGGCTTCGGCATGAAGTCCTGCTGATCGCGTTCGCCGACCCAGCCCGCGCGCATCAGATACACGCGCAGCGTGTGGAGGCAGCATTCGAACATGAGCGTGCCGGGCATGACCTGATCGTCCACGAAGTGGCACGTGAGGAACCACGCCTCGGGATCGATATCGGCTTCACCGACGATCCGCCCGCATTGGAAGCGCCCGCCGCGCGGCTCGAGCTCGAGTATGCGATGCACGAGTTTCATATCGCCGCCGGGCAGCGTTTTGGGAGCGCGCAGCGCGAGGCCGGCAAAAGCCTCGCCGAAACACGCAGCATAATCCCCGCGCCTGAGGGCGTCGAGCTGAAGATCGTTATAACTCTCGCGCTGCATCGGCACGAAAGGTTCGAAGCCGCCGGTGATCTTCGGAGCGGCGCCCTGCAGCTGCAGTTGGCTGCGTTTAACGCCGCGGCCTTCGGCCAGCGCTGCGTCCGAGAAGAAGCCGGCGCAGCCGTCGACCATGCTCATCAGGGGCCGATCGCCGAGGAAGGCTTCGAAAGCGAAGTTGAAGAAGAGCGTCCCGTTCTGCTCGAAGAAACGCTTCACCTCGATATTGTAGCGAATCGTGTCGCCCACGCGAGGCAAGGCGCCGTGGAAACTCACGCGCGCATCGAGCAGGCGATAGACGGCTTGGCCTTTGGTCGCGAAATCGGCGCCGAGATAAGCGGACAGCATAAGGTCCGCCTGCCCGGATTCAACCGCGATGCTGGTCGGCATCTGGCCGTCCTCGAGGTACCACGCATCGGCGAAGACGTCGTGCTCGGTGGTCATCTTGCCGTTTTGCAGGCTCTTGGCCTCGCCGGTGATGGACATCACGCGGTGGCAGAGCAGGAGTCGCTCGGATGGAAGCCGCACGCGGTGCGGATAGGTATCGGCCTCGGCAAAGGCTTCCCCGAAGACTTTGCTGATGAGTCCTTCGGCGAATTCCGTGCACGCCGCGTAGTCGAGCAAGGGCGGCTTGGGATTGAGCGGGGCATGGACCCAGCGCCAGGCTTTTGGTTTTTGATCGGGTGAGGCTGGTGCTGGCTGCGCAGCCTCCCTGCGAGGAACGCTGACTGAGCCGTTCAGAAGCTGGGCGACCAAGGCATCGCCTTCGCTGCGGAATTGCAGGAACTCCGCATGCGCCGCGATCGTCGCGAGTTCGGATTGAACGAGCGTATGGAGAAAACCAGAGGACGAGGACATAGCTGCCGCCGGCGCCGCAGCAGCGGGTTGGGTGGCTGTCGCCGAGTTCGGAGCGGCGGCAAGGCCGCCGAACACTTCGGATAAACCCGGCAAAATCCTATCGCGCCGCGCGACTTTATAACTTTGTCCTTGGGAAGCGCCGGGCGTGCGAATATCCAAAGCCTGTTCCTGCAACCAGTGCACGAAATGATGCGTGTGATCGCGCAGGAGGAAACTCGCGCGCAGGGGATAGTGACTCTGATGGCCCCAGATATGCAGCAAAGCCTTGAGACCGTGGGCCGCGCCGCCGTAACGATGCTCGTCCACCACAATCTTCTGACTATGCGGCAAAGCCTGAACCCAGGCCGCATCCCGTTTGATATCTTCGATCCACAGCGGACCTTCGGCGAAAGGCAGATCGAGTTCGTTCGCGAACTCCGCGAAGTCGTCGAGGATCACCGCGATCGGCAAACCCAGTTCGCGGGCCTTCTGCTCTTCGACCAAGAGCAGCGCGACCGCCTCATCCGCAGCCTGGGACCAAAGCCCACCATAACGCGCCGCGAGCTGCGCCTTCGCCCTATGGCTCGTGCCCATATCGATCGCCATCACCAGAGCGGACGTCATCTCCCCTCTCGCGATCGCTCGCGAGGCGAGCTCCAGCGCGCGTAGCCCGGAAGCCTCCGCGGCAGCCACCGTGAAGGACGCCCCACCCAAACCCAGCTCACGCGAAAGCCGCGACGCGGCGATGCTCGCCAGCGAACCCATGACCTGGTTGGCTCCGAGCGCGGGATGATAGGCGGAGAGATCGGCCGCGGGCAAACTATCCTGGATTTGCCAACGCGTCGCATAAAGGCTGGTGAGCGGATCCAGTTCCACGCCCACGAAACAGCCCATGGTTTCTTTATCGAAAGCCGCCTTGGGATCGAGCGCGGCCAGGCTCATAAGAGCCGCGATCTGCTGCGGGAGGATCTCCTGCATCTCCTTGGGCGGAATGCGGAACTCGGTGTAACCGATCGCGAATTCGCCCACGTCGCCCTGCGCCGCATAATCCGCCGCGCGCACGACCGCAACTTTTTTCCTCGGCCGAATGCGGACGGGGCGCTCGCTGATCTCGGCGTTATATTCCTCGAGCAGAAGATGGGCGTTGATCCCACCGAAACCGAAACCACTGATCGCGGCCCGGCGCAACTCCTGCCGCGTATTCCACGGCTCGGGTTTATGGAGGACCTTGAGGCCGCGACGCTCGAGATCCCAACTCTCGGGCGACGATTGATAGTTCGCCGTGGGCCAGTACGTCTTCTCGCGGAAGCCGAGCAGTATCTTCGCCACACCAGCCGCGCCCGCGGCCGTCAGCATATGCCCCACGTTGCTTTTCACGGAGCCGATCACCGCCGGGGCGCCGCCGCGAATCTCGCTCAGGCTCTGAATCTCCGTCGCATCCCCCAGCGCCGTGCCGGTCGCGTGGCACTCCACGCATTCCACCGAACGCGCATCCCACTCGGCATCGTGGTAAGCGGCGCGCATAGCGCGCACCTGCCCTTCGCGCGAAGGCGCCATGAGCCCCGCTTCACGATCATTCGAAAGGCCTATGCCGCGAACCACGGCCAGGATCCTATCGCCTTGCCGCTCGGCATCCTCAAGCCGTTTGAGTCCGAAGATCCCCGCACCCTCGCCGACCATGAGGCCATCGGCGCGACCGTCGAGAGGATAGGAACGCCCCTGCCGCGAGAGTGCGTCCAGCGCGGTGAAGCCGACCTGCGTATAAAGCGGATCGGGCCGACTGAGGCCGCCGGCGAGGACAAAATCGAGCCGGCCTTCCATGAGTTCGTCGCAGGCCAGCTTCAAAGCATAAAGGGTCGAAGCGCAGGCGGCATCCAGAGTGAATGTGGTCCCGCCGAGCCCCAAGGCCTGGGCGATCACGATGCCGGGCAAGGCCGCGGGAGTAAGATTAGCGCTCGCAGGCGCCGCCGGACTTTCGCCCAGCCCCCAGCTTTCGCTGAGCCAGGCCGAAGCCATGCGCGACGAAGTCTCGGTCGGCAGGGCGATGTTGCCGAGTATGACGCCGGCTCGCGTAAGATCCAAGGCCTGCGTCTTCGCGCTGTAAAAAGCGTCCTTCGCAGCGCCCAGTCCGATATGGAACAACGGATCGAGACTGTCGATCTGCTCTTGCGAGAGGCGCAGGCCTTCCGCGGTCTCATGCCACGATTCGAGCCGATAGGCCCGGGCGTGGAAAAAACCCTCTTCCTTCGCCGCGCGTCGGCCGCGAGCCGCCCATCGTTCTTCGGCCACCGGCCTGGACATATCGAGGCCCTGTTCGAGCAGAGCCTTGAACGCATCAAGATTCTTCGCACCGGGGAACCTAAGGCCTGCACTGACGATCGCTATAGATTTCATTCTCTTCCCACTCTCAGAGGCCAGCATCCTGGCCGAACAAATCGCGGCCCGCGAAGGCCTCGCTCAACGAAGCGTCGAGGGTGGCTTCAAACCCTTCCACACGCAGGATCGCGTGGCCTTGCGCATCCCGGATCACGGCGTCCGCGACGAGGCGATGATCGCCGCCGCCGGTCAGCGTGAGTTCGAGATAAGCGGGCGGAGCGCCTGCGCCTTCGTAGTAACGCGCGGCTGCGAACTTGCTCGGGAGGCAGGGGATCTTCTTCTCGAGACGCGACCAGACGATCGCCGCCTGGAAGACCGCATCGAGCAAAGGCGCCTCGGCTCGCCACGCTACCAGCGCTTCGTCCCAATCCTGGGGCGAGCCGCGCGGATCGAGCTTCACCAGCAGATGCCGTTCATCCTGCTCGATGACGTGATCGAGCAGGTGCAAGGTCTCGCCGTGGAACAGCAGATCGGGATAGAGCTTGATCGCGAGGTCGTGATCCTCGGGGATAGCCTGCGCCGCGCCCTGGGCTTTCGCGGGCGCGAACGTGAGTTTCGCATGGGCGTGCAGCCTGATCTGGCCTTCCGCGGTGCGGCTGCGCAGTATGCATTCCGCGCTGTCCGTGCTTTGGTTGCTCAGGACGATCTCGAGCGGAATCTCGGTTCCGACGTCGAGCACCAGCCCTTTCCAGACTTGGAACGCGCCGATCTCCTGCAGGACGAGCCCCGGGAAGAGCGGCTCAGCCGCGGCGCTCAACCATTCCGCTATCAACGCCGCGGGGACCACGGCGCGGTTTTTGATCACGTGATCGATCAGGATAGGAGTCGTCGAGAGGGAGAGGAGCCTCTTCTCGAGTATCGCTTCCGGATTGATGATAAGGCCTTTGAGGATCTCCTCCCCGCCTTCGCCGAGCACCAGCCACTCACCGCTGCCGCGACTCGCATGCTCGAGCAGGAAGGTCTGCACGGCAGCGCCGCTCGCCAGGGGGATAGTGCCGAGGCCTTCGCTGGCGAAGAGTTTCTTGAGGCCGTCATTCACCATGCCGCCGTCCCAAGGCCCCCAGTTCAGAGACAGGGCCCGGCAGGGATACTGCGAGCTGATATAAGCGGCCATGCGGTTCAGCACCTCGTTCGCGAGGCCGTAGGCGCCTTGCCCTTTCCGTCCGAGACGCGCGGTCGACGAAGAGAAGAACACCATCCACTTCGTGCCCTTTTGCGCGAGGGCCTCGAGCGAAGGCAGGATACGCAGCTTCGTATCGAGCACGTCCGCCAGCTCCTCTTCGTTCTGATCGACGATCAGTTTATCGCGGATCACGCCGGCGCCGTGGATCACGCCGGCGATGGTCCGGTAACGTTCCTCAAGGCTCGCCACGGCCCGACGGACGTCGGCTTCGCGGCTGACGTCGACGACCTCGTAGACGACTTCCGCACCGTAGCTGCGGAGGGCGGCGAAGGTCGATTGCAGCTCGCGCTGCGACAGCAGGTTTTTATAGGCTTTTTCGAGGTCGCGCGGATGCGCGAGCTCGGGATGATTGAAGAGCAGCTGTTTTTTGATCGCGGCGGCATCGGTGAGGTCCCTGGTCTCGGGGCCTTCCGCCGCTTCGAGGGCCGTACGGCCCCAGATCACGAAACGCACGGGATAACGCTTCGCGAGCGCGATCAGGGTCGCCGCGGTCACGCCGCGCGCGCCGCCCGTGACGAGGACTGTGTCGCCCGATTGCAGGGCCTTGGTCGGCTCCTCGTCGGCGAAGGCCTCGGTCTCGAGCTTCAGGGTATAATAACGTTCGCGTGCGACCCCGAGTTCGACGGGACCTTTGAGGAAGGAGCCTTCGATGCAGCGGTGGACGGCCTCCACGCTGTCGGTGAAGTCCTTGCCCATATCGATCGCCCGGACGTGCACGCCAGGCCATTCGTGAGCGATGGTTTTGACGAAAGCCGCGGCGCCGCCGGCATAAACCTGCTGGATATTGTTGAGTCCGTCGAGCCCGAACTGACCGCCGTGGCGGCTGATCGTGACGACGAAACCTTCGTTGGCCAGAAGAGGCTCCGCGCAGCGGCGCAATAGTTTATAGGCATTTTGCAGCCAACGGAGCGGGAGCTGGTCGAAGCGCACCGGCGAGATCAGGAACAGGCCCTGCAGATGATCGGGAATCGTCAGGCGCTCCGCGCTGGTCTGCGAGACGAGCTTGGGATTGCAGCCGCGTTCCTGCAAACGCAGCATGAGGTTGCGGGCGAGGTTGCTGCCGTCGTCGACGATCCAGATCTCGCCCTGCGCCTTGAGTTCGTAACGTTCGTGCCCTGGCGCCCAGGGCACGGCTTTGAGCTTCCAGCACGAGACGTGGGCCGAAGAGGGTTTTACCTCCGGGACGAGCGCCTCAGGCTCTGGTTCGGGAGATTTTTTTTTTGCGCTGAGATCCCAGTCGAAGGTCTCAGGATGAAGCAGGCTCGCGGCGAGGCCTTCTTCGTTCGGCAGGGGCGCCGGCCCCTTCAGGAGATGCAGCAGGTCTTCGAGCGTCCTGACCTCGGTGATCGGCTGCTCCTTGAGCCTCGGCAACTTCTCCGTGAGGGCCGCCACGATCTCGACGCGTTTGATCGAATCGATGCCGAGATCGCTCTCGAGATCCATCGAAGGCGTGAGCACTTCCGCCGGGTAGCCGGTTTTCTCGGCTATCACGTCCCAGAGGATTTCGCGGGCGTACTCATCGCCCAGCGGAGCGTCGTCAGGAACGGAATGCAGGGTTGCGCCCTGGGGCGTGCGAGCGCTTTCCTCGCCGCCTTGCAGATGCGCGAGGATATCGGCGATGCGATGGATCTCAGCCAGCGCGTTGGCGGCGAAAGGCACGCCGGGGAACTGCTCCTGCAGGCTCGAGACGATCTCCACTTTTTTAATGGAATCGACGCCGAGGTCCGCTTCCAGATCCATCTCGTCCTGGAGCATGTCCGTCGGGAAGCCGGTTTTTTCGCTGATGACCGTCAGGACTTTGGTGCGGATCTCGGCGGAATCCTGCGTGCGGGTCGAGACGAAGGCCACGGGGCTCGCCGACCAGGCGCCTTGCCGGTCTTCCGTCGCTTCCGCTTCTTTCGAGGCGGCGGCTTTGGGTGCGGACGCGGTATCGTGGCTTTGGACGTAGGCGAAGAGATCGGCGATCGTCTGCGTTTCTTTCATGCGGGATGCATCGGCTTGCAGGCCGGGATGCGCTGCCTGCACTTGCGAGAAGATCTCGACCTTTTTGATCGAATCGATGCCGAGATCGCTCTCGAGATGCATGTCGCCGTTCAGCATTTCGACTGGGAATCCGGTCGCATCGCTGACGATTTTCAAAATCTCCTGGGTATTCGCCGGAGCGGATTGCGCTGCGGCGGCCGCAGGCGAAGCTGCCTGAGCAGCAGAACGAGCGGGAGCGAAAAACGAGTTCGCGGGTTGAGTCGCGGTTGGGTGTGATGGGGCCGCATCCGCGGGCTTCTGGTGAGCCGGCTGTGCGGGTGCCGCGTGCGAAGCCGTGTATGCGGACGCTGGCTGGGCGAGAGATGCGGGAGCCGCGGCGTGCGAAGCCGCGTTATGGAATACCGACGCGGGCGCGGCGTGCGAAGCCGCGTTATGGAATGCCGACGCGGGCGCGGCGTGCGAAGCCGTGTTATTGGCAGCGGACGCCGGTTGAGCCGTGGTGTTCCATTGCGCGGGCGAGCCACCGAGCAGCGCTTCACGCAGAATCTGCTGGAATTGGCGCTGGTTTTCGAGGAACAGAGTGTGGGCATCGGTCGTCTTCTTCTGGGCCTCTTGCATGCTCTGCAGAAGGCTTTCTAGCTGCGACCACTCTTGGCTCGTCTTCGGGGGCATGGATTCCTCACTCTTTGGTGTCGATGAAGTCGAAATCGATGACGTCTTGGCAACCGTCCGAGGCGCGGTTGCTGCTGGTTGGGCCGCAGTTCCAGCGGCCGCCGTGAGACCAGCTGCACGCGGAGCCTCGGCCGCCGCGATATCAGCTGAGCGCGGAGATTTAGTGGCTGCATGCGAAGCCGTGGCACTCGCTGCTACGGCGCTCTTCGCGCCCGCCTGAACAGCCTCAGCCGGCTTCGGACTGCGTTCGGCTCTATAGTTCGCGCCGGTTAAGGTCACGGTAAAGGTCTTCTTCTTCGCGGCCGGCAGCTCTTCCGCGCCCGGATGCCAAGCCTTGAGATCGAGAGGCACGCCGCGCGCGGCGAGTTCGGCGATCAGAGCCAGCAGACCGCGGGTGCTGCCGGTGTTTTCGCTGTCGAGCGAGAGCGCTTCGGGCTGGACGGCCTTCAGCAGACCGAGCAGCTTACGCCCTGGTCCGACTTCGACCCATTGAGCCGGAGCCGCCTCGCGCATCGCTCTCAGCATCGCTTCAAAACGTACGGGCGAACCCAGCTGCTCGCTCAGCGCCGCGTTCTTTTCATCCGCCGCCTCTGGATAAGAAGCCGCGAGCTGGTTGCTGAAAACAGGAATCTTCGCCGCCTCGAGGCTCACGAATTCCCTGAGCCAGGCCGCGAATTTCTGAGCCGCGTCGCTCACATAAGGAGTATGAAACGCGGTTGCGACCTCGAGTTTCTTGCTGGTGACGCGCTGCGATCTAAGCAGGTTCTGCAGGCGTTCGAGCTCCAAGGTCGAGCCGCCGACCACGACCTGCTCGGGCGCGTTATAGTTGGCGATGCGCGCTTCGAAGCTTTCCTGAACGAGGATCTTTTCCACGATTTCCGCGGAAGCCATCACCGCCAGCATCCCGCCGCCCTCACGCCCGACCTCTTCCATCAGGCGGCCGCGTTGATAGGAAGCCTTCAGCATATCCTCGAGCTTCAGCACTCCGGCCGCATAAAGCGCGAGCAGTTCACCGTAGGAATGTCCGGCGACCTGCGCGGCCTTTACTTTAAAACGATCGAGGATAGCCAGCACCGCGGCTCCCACGGCGCCCAAAGCCAGCTGAGCGTATCGCGTCGCCGTCAGCGCTTTCTGCTGCTGGGCTTTTTCATCGCCGAAAGCCTGCGGCGGATAGATCAAATCCATCAGCGCCGGTCCATCCGGCTCCGCCTGACGCAAAACGTCCGCAGCCGCCTTTAAGGGTTCCAGGGCTTCCGGGAAATCGAGCATCAGATCGCGCAGCATACCGGGCGCCTGCGAGCCCTGGCCCGCAAAAATCAGCCCCAGATCAGACCGCGCAGCGCCCTGCTGGTAACTCACGCCCGACGCTGATTCACCGCCCTGTGCGAGCAGTTCCTGGGCCGCGGCCAAACGTTTTTGCAGCTCTTCGAACGACCCGGCCCAGACCGTAAGCCTCGCCGCGGCCTCACGATCAAAAGCCCGACGCGTCTGCCGCGCGAGGATCTGCACGGCCGCATTCTCCAGCCCGGCGATCGAGGCGATCGTCGCCTGAACCGCAGCGCCCAGCGCCTCTTTATCGCCTGCGGACCAGGCGAAGAGATAATCCTCGTCGCGCCAGTTCACGGGTTTGTCGTCCGCTTTATATTCCTCGAGCACGCAGTGATAGTTGCTGCCGCCGAAACCGAAGGCGCTGACGCCGGCCCGCCGCGGGAAATCCCCTTCGGGTATCCAAGGCCGCGCTTTATCCAGCACTTTGAAAGGCGTCGCCGCGAGCCGCGGATGCAGGGCGGAGACCTTCAAAGTCGGAGGCTGGATCTTATGATGAAGCGCCATCACGCATTTGATGAGCCCCGCGACGCCCGCCGCGGCCTTGGTGTGGCCGATCTGCGATTTCACCGAGCCGATGACGCTGGATTTACGCGAGGATTCGCCGTAGACCTCGGCCAGAGCATCGAGCTCCACGCCGTCGCCGACCTTGGTGCCCGTGCCGTGCGCTTCCAGGACGCCGATGGTTTCGGTCGGCACGCCGGCTATCGCATACGCGCGGCTGAGCGCCTTCACCTGGCCCTTCGCCGCCGGCGCATAGATCGCCTGGCCCTTGCCGTCGCTGCCCGAGCCGACTCCGCGAACCACCGCATAGATGCGGTCGCCGTCGCGCTCGGCGTCTTCGAGGCGCTTGAGTATCACCGCCCCGAGGCCTTCGCCGAGTATCGTCCCGTCCCCCTCCGCATCGAAGGGCCGCGCATGCCCGGCCTTGGACAGCGCGGGCGTTTTGCTGAAGCACATATACATGAAGATATCGTTGAACGTATCCATGCCGCCGGTGATGACCATATCCGAGCGACCGGATTCGAGTTCCATCGCCGCCATATGCAGCGCCGCGAGGGAACTTGCGCACGCGGCATCCACCACGGCGTTGCTGCCGCCGAGATCGAGGCGGCTCGCGATCCGTCCCGCCACCACGTTGCCGAGCAGGCCGGGGAAGGAGTTTTCCTGCCAAGGCACGTAGGAATCGGCTATCTCCGCCATCACCTCGGCCGCGACGTCGTCGGCGACGCCGGCTTTTTTAAGCGCTCTTTTCCAATGCGGATGTCCGAGACGAGCGCCGAGCGGAATGACGAGCTCGAGCGTTCCCGTCACGCCCAGGATGCAGGAGGTGCGTTCCCGATTGAATTCGCGGCCCGGCCCGTAGCCGGCGTCGACCAGGGCTTCGTGCGCGCAGACCATGCCGAGCAGTTGCGTGGCGTCGGTGGCTTCGATCGCATGGGGCGCGATGCCGAACTGCAGCGGATCGAACGCATAGGGTTTCAGGAATCCGCCCGTGCGGCCATAGGTGTGATCGGGGCGCTTGGGATCGGCATCGAAATAATCGTCCGGACGCCAGTGGCTGACGGGAACGGGGCCGATGGAATCTTTGCCCTGGACGATATTCGCCCAGTATTCCTTGAGGTTCGCAGCGTCGGGAAACATGCATCCCACGCCGACCACGGCGAGCGCCATACCTTTGCGTTCGCCCTGCGTGTCGGTCGATTGCTGAGTCATCCGTGTCTCCCTGCTTCGAGATGATAACGCAAAGTCGCCTCGTCGAGCGGCTTCGTGAGCCTCTCCCACTCACGATCCCGCACGCCCTGCTGCGCGAGCAGGCGAAGCCTTTGCAGGACGGCTGAACCATAGAGGATATTGAGGTTCACGAGCCCGGCCCTGCGGCCTTGCACGGGCTCCAGCGCGGAACCCTTCGCCCAGTCGTTGAAGGCCGCCATCGCCGGTCCGCACCAGACCTGGTAATCGATCTTGCGATCGCCCACGCCGCGGTTCGCCCAGTGCGAGGACTGGCCGAGATAACTGCGGAAGACGAGCGCCATCTTATGTTTAGGATTCTTCTCGGCGAGGGCGATCTGCGTCGGATCGCGTTCTTCGAAGAAGCGTTTCGTGCTCTGCCAGGCCTCTTCCAGCGGCATGCGGAAGAAGGTCTCCTCGAGCGTCTTGCGGTCCTTCTCCGGGAGGCTGCCGAGGTCGGGATGCTGCCGGTAGAGCTCGTAGAGCTTCTGCGCGCGCATCGGGAACATCGTCCCGCGCTTCAGCACCTGCAGCTTCACGCCCATCTCGAACATATCCGCGGCCGGCGCCATGATCAGATCGCTCTGCCCGGTCTCGCTGAGCATCCTGCGGACCTCGTCGCTCGTGCCGGATTCGAGGCAGGCCTGATTCACGGTGCCGGTGACGATATACGAAGCGCCCATGCTGAAGGCCGCGAGCGCCGCATGCGGGGTCGCGATGCCGCCGGCGGCGCCGACGCGCAAGGCTTCGCGATAACCGTGCGCCGCTTCCATCTCGCTCTTCAACAGCAGCATCTGCGGCAGCAGCGTCACCAGCGGGCGATTATCGGTATGCCCGCCCGAATCCGCTTCGGCCGTCAGATCCTGCGCGAGCGGAAGGCGCTGCGCGAGCGTATGCTCTTCGCGGGTGATCGCGCCTTCGCCGAGCAGCTCGTCCAGGATCGCGAGCGGCGCGGGCGCCCAGAACATCCTCGCGAGCTCGACGCGCGAGACCTTCGCGATGATGCGGTGCCGTTCGATCACTTCGCCGTCGGCGCCGAGGCGCAGGCCCTTCACGCGATAACGCACGAGGGGTTTCGAGAGGCGCATGAAAGCCGAGGCTTCGACCAGGTGGACGTCCTTCGCGAGGAGCAGGTCGCAGAGCCGTTCTTCGATCTGCGGTTCCTGCGGCGTATGGATAAAGTTCACCGCGAAAGGCAAACCGTCGAGATCACGCCTGAGCACGGCGATCGCGTCTTCCACCGCGGCGAGATTCAGCCCCGCCGCACCGAAGGAGGCGAGCAGGCCTTCCCGCGCCATCGTCTTCACGAGCTCGACGCTCGAGATGCCGTGCGCCATCGATCCCGCCATCACGTTGAAACGCAGGCCGTGCGTTCGCGCGAAAGCCCTGTCGCCCCAATCGGCGAGGTTCACGCGAGGCGCGAAGATGCGTTGGCCTTCGACGGCGTGGAAGTCGATTTCGTGGTGAAGGGTTAATAGGGTTTCCGCCTGCACTTGCAGAACGCTCATCGCTCTCTCCGGTTCAATGGCCTGGGCTCCGTCCTACGCGGATGTGGGGTTCCTTGTCTGAGGACCGGTTCGAGCTTATAAGGACTGTCCTTTTTTAGCTAGCAGCAAACATCGGGGCTTGCTAACATTCCCGCCTAGCCGCACCTCTGACAAGCGTCATCTGGGCTGGAAGTCTCAGCGACCTAGCAATTTCATATATGGGCCTCAATGCGCTATCAAAACGTTTACGTGAACGCCTTGACTTACGAACTTCCTTACGAGGCGGTGAGCACCGCTGCGATCGAGGACGCTCTAAAGCCTGTGTACCAAGCTCTCCGTATTCCTTCGGGACAACTGGAAGCCTTGACCGGTATCAAAGAACGCCGCTGGTGGCCGCGTCACTTCAAGGTGAGCGACGGCGCGATCGCTGCGGGCCGCAAAGCTCTTAAGGCGCTGAATCTCAGCGGAAATGACGTTGATGTCCTGATCTACGCCGGCGTGTGTCGTGATTACCAAGAACCGGCTACAGCCTGTCGAATTGCGTCGGAGCTCGGCCTGAGCCCGGACGCGACGATGTACGATCTCAGCAACGCCTGCGTCGGCGTGTTGAACGGCATGATCGAAGTCGCCAATCGCATCGCCCTCGGGCAGGCCAAAGTCGGTATGATCGTCTCGTGCGAATCGTCGCGCGACATCAACGAAGACACGCTGCAGAAACTGCTCAAGAACCCCGGGATGGATATCCTCCGCGACAGCGTCGCGACCTTCACCGGCGGCTCCGGCGCCGTCGCCGTGGTGCTGAGCAACGATCCGACGCTCGGCCGTTCGCACAAGCTGCTCGGCGGCGTCGTGCGTAACGATATTACGCAGCATGATCTCTGCCGCTGGGGCTTCCAGAAATTACGGCAGGCGGTCTTCGAGCAATTCATGATCACCGACGCCATCAACGTGATGAAGCACGGCGTGGCGCTGGGCCTCAAGACCTGGCAGGCGCTGCTGCTCGAGCTGGGCTGGCGGCACGATAAGGTCGATAAGATCATTTCGCACCAGGTCGGCCAAACCCATAGGAAAACCGTGCTGAACGCTCTCGGCATCGAAGAGGCGAAGGATTACATGACCTTCTCCTACCTCGGCAACATGGGAACCGTCTCCCTGCCTCTCACCGCGGCGATCGCCGACGAAAAGGGCTTTTTGCAGCAAAACGATCAGGTCGGCTGGCTCGGCATCGACAGCAACCTCAACTGCCTCATATTAGGACTGGAATAGTGAACTTCGGCATCAGTGAAAAACTCTATCCCTTCCAGGGAGCCTATCTCGCCTTGCCGGAATCCAAGGCGCGCATGCATTACCTCGACGAAGGCCAGGGCGAAGTCGTGCTCGCGCTGCACGGCAATCCCACTTGGTCGTTCTATTACCGGAATCTCGTCGGCCGCCTCCGCAATAGCTATCGGGTGATCGTGCCCGACCACGTGGGCTGCGGCCTCTCGGATAAACCCGACGACGCGCACTACAGCTACAGGCTCGAGCAGCGCGTGGCCGATATCGAAACGCTCGTGCGGACGCTCGGCCTCAAGGATATCACGCTCGTCCTCCACGATTGGGGCGGCATGATCGGCCTCAACTTCGCGTGCCGCAACCCGCAGCTCATCAAACGCATCGTGCTGATGAACACGGCGGGCTTCCCGCTGCCCAAGGACAAACCCTTCCCGTTCGCGCTGCACCTGAGCCGCACGCCGGTCGTGGGCGACGTCCTCCTGCGCGGCTTCAACGCCTTCGCCCTGACCGCGAGCTACGTGGCGTGCAAACGCAAGCCGCTGTCCCAGACCCTGCGCCGCGCTTATCGCGCGCCTTACAGCGACTGGCGGTCGCGCCGCGCGGTTCATCGTTTCGTGCAGGATATTCCGCTCGGGCCGCGCGAGCCGTCGTGGGCCGCGGTGAAATTCACCGATGAGAATCTCAAGACGCTGGATAAGGTCCCCCTGATGATCATCTGGGGCGAACAGGATTTCATCTTCGACCACCACTTCCTCACCGAGTGGCGCAAACGCCGCCCCGATGCGGAGATCCACAGTTATCCGGACGCCGGGCACTATATCCTGGAAGAACTCGGCGACGAGGCGATCGACCTGGTGAAGGACTTCCTCAAACGGCATCCCCTCTCGCAGCAGGCGCCGCACTGATGGCCAGCATCACGAATATCGCCCGCTACCTGACCCTTCGAGCTTCCGAACGCCCCTTCCAGGAAGCCGTGATCATGCCGACCTCACGCGATGCCGCGGGCCGCACCGCCTATCAGCATCTCACCTATGCCCAGCTCGATGCGATCAGCGAGACCGTGGCGAAGAACCTGGTCAAACTCGGAATCACCGACGGCCTGCGCACCGCCTTCATGGTGACGCCGTCGCTCGAATTCTTCATCATGACCTTCGCCCTCTTCAAGGCGCGCGCGGTCCCCGTGCTGATCGATCCGGGCATCGGGCTCAAGAATATGAAACGCTGCCTGGCGGAAGCGAAAGCGGAAGCCTTCGTCGGCATCCCCGCGGCGCATGCGGCGCGCGTCCTCCTGCGCTGGCGCGGGCAGGATAAAGGCTGGAAACACAAGATCAGCATCTGCAGCCGGACCTTTCCCGGCACACGCTCCTATGCTTCGCTCCTCGTTCAGGCCGACGACTCGCCCGAGCTGAAGGCGAGCCGACTCGATGATGTCGCCGCGATCCTCTTCACCTCCGGCAGCACCGGCGCTCCGAAGGGCGCGGTCTACACGCAGCGGAATTTCCTCGCGCAGGTGAAGCTGCTCGAAAGCAGCCTGCAGATCAAGGCGGGCGAACGCGATCTCTGCACCTTCCCGCTCTTCGCGCTCTTCGCGCCGGCGCTGGGCATGACCGCCGTGATCCCCGAGATGGATTTCACGCAGCCGGCGAAAGTCGATCCCTGGAAGATCAAGGAAGCGATCGACAACTTCGGCATCTCCAATATGTTCGGTTCGCCGGCGGAG
>JASLCY010000211.1 GCA_030151925.1 Oligoflexus sp. | reverse complement strand
TTCTTCTCGAAGCTGCTGCCGATAACGTCCGCGCCGCGGTGAGTGACGCCGATTTTCGACTCGATCTCGCGGCCCAGCACGCTGATCACGATAGGCAGCTGATCCTCGGCGGCCTGGGTCTTCAGGCTAAGGCCGCCGAACGAGAGGTTGATTATGGGCGCCGTGGTCCCGTCGGGCAAACGGGCCTCGAACAGCTTGGAATGGCTCAAATCGAAGCGTTGAAAGACGCGGCTGTCTTTTTTCGTTTCCTCGGGCGTCTCGGACTTGCCTTTGAGTTTGTTCGCAAGGCTCTTGATGGAAGACAACATGATCGTTCGCTCCTTGTCAGAGTGTCACGTGAAGGCTAAGCGATTCCCGCATTGTATCACAGCCCGGGCCCAAAGTTGCTTCACACGCCTTCGATCTTGGCCTAAGATGGGTTTCCTTGAGCTGAGGAAACTCTATGCAAGACAAACCTTCAGTGCTGATCCTGCTGGCCCACCCGAACCAAGAAAAATCGCGTGTCCACAAAACCCTGATTCGCGCCGTCGGCGACCTGCCGCGCGTCACGATCGTCGATCTCTACCACGAATATCCCGACTTCATGATTCACGTGAAGCGCGAGCAGAAACGAGTCATGGACCACGATCTCCTGATATTCCAGCACCCGATCTACTGGTACAGCTGCCCGCCCCTCATGAAGGAGTGGATGGACCTCGTGCTGGAAAACGGCTGGGCCTACGGCAGCGGGAATGCCCTGCAAGGCTTGAATTTCCTGCAGGTGCTCTCCGCGGGCGGCCCCGATTCCTCCTACCTGCGGTCCGGGTACAACCGCTTTACGCTCACCGAGCTCCTCAGGCCTTTTGAAGCGACCGCGGCCCTCTGCGGCTGGAAGTATCACGAGCCCTTGATCCTGCAGGGTACGAATTCCTCGGACGGACCGGCGATCGAGGCCTTCGCCCAGCGGTACAGGTCGCTCCTGAGCGATTATCTGGAGCGCGGCGCACAGGCTCTTAAACCCTTTGATTCATCGCATACATGAGGCGAAGCCATGAACGATAATATTTTGCTCTTCCTCATCATCCTGCTCGGCGCTTCCGTCGCGTTGGTGCCGTTCACGGCCCGCCTGGGGCTCGGTTCCGTCATCGGTTATCTCTTCGCGGGGCTGGCGCTGGGGCCGCAGGGGCTCAAGGTCATGAACAATCCCGAAGATATCATGCACTACTCCGAATTCGGTGTGGTGCTGCTGCTCTTCATCATCGGCCTGGAGCTCCATCCGAAGCGCCTCTGGGAACTCAGGAAAGCGATCTTCGGCATGGGCGCGAGCCAGATCGTGCTCACGTCCCTGATGATAGGCGGATCGCTCATGGCTTTGGGTTGGCCCTGGGGAGAAGCCTTGATCGCGGGCCTGGGCGTCTCGATGTCCTCGACGGCGATCGCGATGCAGATCATCGGCGAACGAAATCTCAAGAGCCATAGCGCCGGCAAGAACGGTTTCGCGGTGCTGCTCTTCCAAGACCTCGCCTTCATCCCCATCCTCTTCGTCGTCTCGTTCCTCGGGGTGAAGGAAGACGTCGCCTCCGGCCACTCGGTTGCGTACTTCGTGGGGCGCGCGCTCGCGGCTATCGTCGGCATCGTGCTGTCGGTGAAGTTCCTCTCCTACCCCTTCTTCCGCTGGGTGACCAAGTCGCACATCCGGGAGCTGTCGATCGCGTTCTCGCTCCTCCTGGTGCTCGGCATAGCCTACGTGATGGAGCACGTCGGCCTCTCGATGGCGCTCGGCACCTTCATCGCCGGCGTGATCCTCGCCGACTCGGAATACCGGCATGAGATCGAAGCGAACATAGAGCCTTTCAAAGGCCTGCTGCTGGGCCTCTTCTTCCTCGCCGTCGGCATGCAGATCAGGCTCGACCTTATCATCTCCCAGCCTTTGCCCATCTTCGGTTTCCTCCTAGCCCTCGTCACGATCAAGATCGCGGCTTTGGGCGTGACGGCCCGGATCTTCCGCACGCCGCTGCGCGATATACCCTTGTTCGCGATCCTGCTCTCCCAGGGCGGCGAGTTCGCCTTCGTCCTCTTCGGGCAAGGCGTCGCGCAAAACGCGCTGCCAGCCGACAAGGCCGCGATCCTCAACGCGGTCGTGACCCTCTCGATGCTTACGACTCCGCTCCTGATGCTCGTCTACGACAGGTTCCTCGCTGATCTTGGCGGCGACGGCAAACCGGAAGCCGATACGATCGACAACGAAGGGCATCCGGTCATCATCGCCGGCTTCGGCCGCATGGGGCAGATCGTGGCCCGTATCCTGAAGCTCAATAAGTTCGCCAGCACGGTTATCGATCATAATCCCGAGCAGATCGATCGCGTGCGGAAGTTCGGTTTTAAGGCGTATTACGGCGATGCCTCGCAGCTCGCCATCCTCGAATCGGCCGGCCTGGCGAACGCGAAGCTTCTGGTCATAACGATCGATCATCCCGATACGGTCAACGACATGATCGAGGAAGTGCGGCGCTACTATCCCGACCTTCCCATCCTCGCGCGGACTCGCGACCGCATCCATGCCTACCAGCTCATGGATATGGGGATAAAGAACCTGGAGCGCGAGACCTTCGGCTCTTCGATGGGCATGGGAGAGCAGGCTTTGACCATGCTCGGCGTGCCGGCCTTCAAAGCGCATCGTATGGTGCTTAAGTTCAAGCACTACGATCTTCTGATGATGGAAAAGCTCTATCCCTTCCACAATGATGAGAAGGGCCTTATCTCCCAGTCTCGCGAAGCCCGTGAAGCGGTGGAAAGGCTCTTCGCCCGGGATGCGGAGAACGTGGCCGCCGAAGAAGGCGATGGTTGGA
>JASLCY010000195.1 GCA_030151925.1 Oligoflexus sp. | reverse complement strand
CTCCGATTCCACCAGGGCTTGTCAAAGTCATATTCGCCAGTCTTGGATTATTGCCTTTGGATATTGAAGGCTTTGCGGGCGCTCTCGGCCCAGCTGAGGATGGTTCTTTTTTCATCATCGCTGAGCGTGGTCCCGCGGTGCATGAACGTGTAAGGCTTCGGCGGCATCCCGCCCTCGCTCACTTCATCCGAGATCTCTTCGAGGTCGTGGCCGACGCCGTGTTTGGAGGCGAAGGGGAAACCGTTCGAGATATCGAGATGCTCGCGGCCCTCCTCGACGTCGTCGTCGATATACTGCTTCACGCCGGGCACCTTGTAGTACCAGGGGAAGACGGTCTTGTTCGAATGGCAGTCGTTGCATTTCCGGTCGAAGATGGGCTTCACGTTCTGCTCGTACGCCGCGCTGATCGTCTGCAGGGCCGCGGGATCGAGCGTCGCCTTCTTCTCCTCGCTCGTGATCGTCTTGCGCTCTTCATCCTCTTCGTGCGCCAGGGCCCAGCCGCACAGCGCGAGGCCGAGGGCGGCGATGAAGAGGGGGCGACGTACGGTGCTGGACATAAAATCTCCTTAGCGAGCTTTTCCTCAAGGGCCGCTTAAGCTACCATGCAAAGGGCGGACAGTCTCTGCAAAAGCTCTGTATTGCGGCTCTTTTTCCCGCTCCCGTAGAGGCGAAGGATGCTTGATAGCTGGCTCTATATTTTCATTCAGGATTGGGTGCAGCCGCACTGGCCCTATCTTCTGACCTTTATCACGACCATCATCTCTATAGTGACGGCATGTCACGCCATAATGACAAAAAGAGATGTTCGTTCCGCGCTAGGGTGGGCTGGCCTGATCCTGCTTTCGCCCGGTATCGGCGCGGTTTTCTATTTCTGCCTGGGCATCAATCGCGTCCGGCGCAAGGCGCTGGCCCTCCGCATCAGCCGCGGCCGCACCACCAACGGCTTCTATCGTTTCGCGGTCGACGCCGCGGAGACCGCGGCCCGCTACGGCCAGGCGGGCGAGACGCTCCTGCAGATCGCGAAGACCCTGAGCTACATCACCGGCAAACCGCTGCTCTCCGGCAACCATATCGATATCCTGCGGAACGGCGAGGAGGCTTATCCCGCGATGCTGCGCGCCATCCACGAGGCGAAGCATTCGATCGGCCTGCAGACCTACATCTTCGATTCGGACAAACTCGGCCTGACCTTCGTCGACGCGCTGGTCGCCGCGATGAAGCGCGGAGTGATGGTGCGGGTGCTGAATACCGCACGTGCATAAGCTCCTGCAGGCGCAGGGCGTGCCGACCGCCCTCTTCATCCCGATCCGGAATATCAAGATTCTGAACCTCAGGACGCATCGGAAGCTGATGGTGATCGACGGGCACATCGGCTTCACCGGCGGCATGAACATCCGCGTGAACCATATCGTGAGCGAGCCCAGCAAGGAACCGACGGTCGACGTGCATTTCCGTTTGCAGGGGCCGGTCGTGCAGCAGCTGCACGACGTGTTCGCGGACGATTGGCATTTCGCCACCGGCGAAGTCCTGCACGGCCGCCGCTGGATAGGCCCTCTGATGGCCCACGGCCCCATCTTCGCCCGCGGCATCGCCGACGGTCCGGATGAGACGGTGAGCGCGCTCGCCGTGACTCTGCACGCGGCGATCTCCGCGGCGAAGAGGAGGATACGGGTCGTCACGCCTTATTTCGTGCCGGATATGACCTTGCTCAGCGCCCTGAGCGTGGCCGCGACCCGCGGCATCGAAGTGGACGTCGTCCTGCCCCTAAAGGGCAACCTGCGTTTCGTGGAGTGGGCGGCCTGGTCGCAGGTCAAGGAGCTGCTCGCGTTCGGCTGCCGGGTCTGGCTCACGGAGCCGCCCTTCGACCATTCGAAGCTCATGACGGTCGACGGCCTCTGGACCCTGTTCGGCTCGAGCAACTGGGATACGCGTTCGCTGCGCCTCAACTTCGAGCACAACATCGAGGCCCACGATCAGCTCTTTGCTTTTAAGATCGATCAGATCATAGACGAGAAGATCGCGCGAGCCAGGCGGCTCACGCTCGAGCAGGTGGAGAGGCGCCCCTTCTGGCAGCAGGTGCGGGACAGCTTCGCCCGCCTCGGCTCGCCTTATCTCTGAGGCAGAGCCTGCCGTCTCACAGGGAATCGAGGAAGGCGCGATGCGCGTTCGAGAATTCGGAGTTGGTGAACCTATCCCAGTTGATCGACCAGGTCATGATCCCGCGTAGCCCCGGATAACCGCCCGCTTTTTGCAGAGGCGTCGTGCAGCCCTGGCCTTTCTCGATGCAGAGGAAGGCCTTCTGCACTTCCGCGTTGGGCGTAAAACCGTTGCCCGCGCTGGACGTCGCCGGCAGGCCGATGGCGATCTGCTCGGGCTTCAGGCCATCGAAGTGCAGCTTCGGGCTCGTTTGATGGGCGATCTGGAAACCGTTGATGATCATTTCCGTCATCACCGCGTGGAAGTCCGCGGTTCCCATGTTGCGATAGGTTCCGTCGAGGCCCATGACGGGCCCCGAGTTGTAGTTCTGCGTGTGGAGCAGGGTGAGGTAGCCGAGTTTGTTGAGCTTCTGGATGACCGGAAGATAGGCGCCCGCGCGGTTGTCGCCGCCGCCGAGCGCGCCGTAGTTATTGAAGCCGATCTGCACGAAGAAGGTCTCGGGCGCCATCGTGATGAGGAAGTTCGCTCCGAACTTCGTCTTGAGCGCCGTGATCGCCTTGATGAGGTTGGCGATGACGGGCGTGGTCGGATTATCGATATCGAGGTCGCCTTGATCGAGATAGAGCGAGTGGCCCTCGAAGTCGATATCGAAACCGTCGAAGCCGTATTCGCTGATGATCGCTTCCATCGAGCTGATGAAGTTCTGGGTCTTGGCATCGCTGTCGAGGACGACGACGCCCTTTTCACCGCCGATCGAGATAAGGACCTTCTGGCCCCAGCCCTGCACCTTCTTCATATCCGCTTTGAATTCGTCCGGCGTCTTGTAGCCGTAGGGAACGAACTGCATCGTTTCGCTGGTATCCTTCGGTTCGGCGAAGGAGACGTCGATGATGTCCCACTTGGGTTTTTTGTTGTCGGTCGGGTGCGAGACGTCGCTGAGCTTCACGAAGCCTGAACCGTTTTCGAAGTTATGCCAGTAACCGATCAGGAGGCGTTTGCCGAGCGGCTGGTTCGCGTTGTTGCCGGTGTTGGTCGTCGTGCCCGAACCGGTCGTCGTCCCGGCGGTCGTGGTGGTGCCGCTGGTGCCGGCATCGGTGGAAGCCGAGCCGGCGGTCGTTCCGCTGTTGGTCGTCGCGCCCGCGTTGGCCGTGCTGTCCCCCGAAGCATCCGTCGTGCCGGAGGACGCGGCGGAACCGTCCTGAGCCTTGGATTGACGAGCCGGCATCTCGGGGTGCTGACTGCAGCTCATGGGCAAAAGCAACGTGAGGCCGAGCGCCAAGGCTTTGATGTTACGGTGCATTTTGGACTCCAATCGCAGAGCTACACGGTTGTTTATCGGCAAAACCGGCGAAAAGTTTAACGTTTTTTAGAAGCCATATCATCGTCGGAGGGGTATATTTCTATTGTACACAAAGCTTCTTCCCTCATCGATCTTCGAAGGAACGTTCATGCCCTCTCATCTCGACCTCCTCACGCGCATCGCAGTAGGCGGATTGCTCGGCAGCCTTATCGGCCTCGAAAGGAACCGTCACAGTCGTCACGTTGTTCTGAGGACTCACATCCTGGTTTCCGTCGCGTCGGCTTCCTACATGGTGGTCTCGATCTATTTCGCTTACTTCCAGGATTTCGGCCCGAAGATGCTCATCGAGGTGGACGGCTCGCGCATCGCGGCGTCCGTGGTCTCCGGCATCGGCTTCCTCGCGGGGGGCGTGATCCTCAAATCGGGCGCCACGGTCCAGGGGCTGACGACCGCCGCGAGCCTCTGGCTGGCGACCGCGGTGGGACTCTTATCGGGTTCGGCTATGTACAGCGAATCCGCCTTCGTCGCGGCGATCGGGGTCGCGACCCTCTCGCTGCTGCGGAAATTCGAGGAGAAGAAGGAGAAGACGCTGCACCGCAAGGTCGCGCTCGTCATCAACGATGAGCAGAACGCGATGATCACGATGATGGATCTGATCCGGGGACTGGGGGTGAAGGTCTCGAACCTGAACTACGACCGAACGTTGAAATCTCATACGATCGAGGTCAAGTTCACCGCTAACATCCCGGTCGAGGTCGGCGTCACGCAGCTGATCGCGACGATCGAAGCCCAACCGGGCGTTAAGCAGGTGAAAGTCAAGGCTACCGATTGAGGGCTCAGGAGGCCGCGGGAGCCGGAGGAGGCGTCGGCGCAGCCTTCCTCTCCGCGAAGACGTGGTTCAGGTTCAGCAGATAGGTCTGCGCGATCTGGGCCTTGGTGCTCACCGAAGGGTCGCGGACCATCTTGTAGTTGTAATCCAGGGAGATCCAATCGGTGAGATGGGCCGAGAGCTTGCCCGTCAGATCCAGGACGCGTTTGTCGAAGTTGCTGTGGCCGGCGCCCATATCATCCTGGGATTCGTAGAAGGGAAAGAGGGCGTTGAACGAGACCTTGTAAGAGAACTTCTTGTCCTCCGAGTCCCCGCCGACGTCCGTACCGACTTCATAACCGGCCTTGTTCACGTTGCGCAGCTCGTTCACGTCGATCTCGGGCGTCGCGGCATTGTCGTTGACGATGCGCTGATGCGCGTCGATCAGCTGCCTGAGACCCACACCGGCCTTAAGGTCCATCGTCAGATAACTGCGATCGAAGATATTGGTGAAGGCACCGATGCTTTCGCCGATGCGAGCCGGGCGCAGGCCCTGCGTCAGGCGCAGGCGATCAGCCGTCACGGTCTCCACGTCGCCGTTGAGTTTGTGGATGGCGTAGGTCGTCACCCCCTCACGCTCATCGTAACCGCGGGCCACCGCGGAATCGAAGTTCGCGCGCGCGAACACACCGCTCGAGTTGAGGAGGTAGTATTTATAGAGCGATTCGATCGTGAGAGTGTCATCGCCTTTGACCATGCGAGGGATTTGCGGGGTCTTGGTATAGGACAGGAGAAGGTTGAAGGAGTTGAGCCATTCCTGCTTCAGCTCTTTGAGATCCAGAGCGCCCTCGATTTTACCACCGTATGTTGAGGCCTGCCCGTCTGTTTTACCCGCCACGTTTTGATTGCTGCTCACGTTTCCGGTGAGGCCGAGCTTCAGAAATTTATCCCAGCCATTGACCTTCACTCGGTCGGACTGTGCCAGCGAATCGGGAATAAACTTCTCGCTGCTGGGCACGACGGCGTCTGTCTGCGCCGACAGGCTGAGCGGCCAGAGCGCGCTAGCCAAGAAAATAGCTGAAATACTGCGATGTTTCATGATGTCTCCCTCGCGGATCCGTGACTTTTTAAAAACGATTAGCGAAAGATAACTGGAGAGAGACGGCAAGGCAACAAGAAGAGCCTCTCGGATTCGTCTTAAGAAATCTGGGACTTCCAGGTTTTCAATAACAACGTATTGCCGAGCACGCTCAAGCTGCTCAGGGCCATCGCCGCGCTGGCGATCACGGGATTCAGATAACCGAAGGCCGCGAGCGGAACGCCGATCAGGTTGTAGAAGAAAGCCCAGAACAGGTTCTGTTTGATCTTCGCCGTGATCGCGTGGCAGATCGCCAAGGCCTCCGGGACCAAACGCAGATCATCGCGCAGCAGAGTGATGCTGGCGGTCTGCATCGCCACGTCCGCGCCGGAGCCCATGGCGATGCTCAGATCCGCGGCGGCCAGGGCTGGCCCGTCGTTGATGCCGTCGCCGACCATCGCCACACCCGGATAACGCAGGCGCAGCTCGCGCACGACGTTGAGTTTCTGCGCTGGGCCCAGCTCCGCGCGCGCATAGTCGAGGCCGACCTCGCGGCGAACCTTCTCCGCGCTGTAAGGGTTGTCGCCGGTGAGCATCTCCATCTCGTAGCCCGCGTGCTTCAAGCGGGAGATCGCGGCCTTCGCCTGCTCCTTCACCGTATCGCTGAAGACCAGGATCGCGATGGCGACGCCGTTATCCGCGACGATGGACAGCGTATGGCCCTTCTCGCCGAGGCGGGCGATCAGGGTTTCGGCGCGGTCGATATTGATCCCGTGCTCTTCCATCAAGGTCCGGTTGCCGATCAGGATCGTCCGCCCTTCGATGATCCCGCTGACGCCGCGGCCCGGGAGAACCGTGATCGCCTCGGCCTGCCGGCAAGGGCGCGAACCGTATTTCGCAGCCAAAGCCTTGGCGAGCGGATGGTCGTTGCCCTTTTGGATCGCGAGGGTGAGATCGAGGACTTCGCCTTCCTCGCGTTCCCACGTTTCGATCGCCGTCAGCGTCGGCACGCCCTGGGTCAGCGTTCCGGTTTTATCGAAGACGATGCAGCTGATCCGCTCCGCGACTTCGATCGCCGCGGCGTCGCGTATCAGGATCCCGGCCTTGGCCGCGACGCCCGTACCGACCAGGATCGCGGTCGGCGTGGCGAGGCCCAGGGCGCAGGGACACGCGATCACGAGCACCGCCACCGCGCGGATCAGGGCTTGATCCCAGTGCGCTCCGGCGACCATCGCGGCGATAAAGGTTATGAGCGCTATCAGCGCGATGATCGGCACGAACCAGGCGCTGATGGTATCGACCAGCTTCTGCACCGCCGGCTTCTGCACCTGCGCGTTCTCGATCAGCCGGATCATGCGCGCGAGCACCGATTCCGCGCCGAGCGCCGCGACGGCGACCTCGAGGAAACCGTCGCCGTTCAGGGTTCCGCCGGTGACGTGATCGCCGGGTTTCTTCACGACCGGCAGGCTCTCGCCGGTGAGCATGCTCTCATCCACGTGGCTCAGGCCGCTGAGGATGCGGCCGTCCGCGGCGAGGCGTTCGCCGGGAAAGACCAGCAGGGTGTCGCCGACCTTCAGATCCTGGACCGCAACGCTCATCTCCTGCTCCTGCCGGCGCACCCTCGCGCGCTCCGGCCTGAGGCCTTCCAGCGCGCGGATCGCGGCGGTGGTCTGGACCTTCGCTTTTTTCTCCCAGTATTTGCCGAGGCGCACCAGGGTGATGATCACCGCCGCGCTCTCGAAGTAGAGCGGAAGTTCCGCGTTATGATGCCAAGGCGAGAGGATGAAGTGATAGAAGCTCAGGAAAAACGCGGCGCTGGTGCCGATCGCGATCAGGAGGTCCATGTTACCGCTGCGCTGCCGGAGGGCGCCCCACGCGTGGCGGTAGAAACGCGCGCCGAGCAAGGCCTGCACGGGGAGGGCGAGCAGGAATTCCAGCCACGGCGGCCACAGATCGTGACGACCGAGGAGCATCGGCAGGAGCAGGGGCAGGCAAAGGCCGAGGCCGAGGAGGACCAGCCGGCGATCGCGCCGCAGATCGTCAGCGGGCGCGCGTTGCCCTTGATAAACTTCAGCCTTGTAACCCGAGGCGCTGACGGATTCGGCTATGGCTTCCGGATCGATGCGGTCCGATACGA
>JASLCY010000189.1 GCA_030151925.1 Oligoflexus sp. | reverse complement strand
GTCGTCGAGGACTTCCTCAATCGCGGCGGCAAACCGAAGGCCTGCAGCGGGACCCTGCCCGGCGTCTCCAGCGCGACCGAGCGCACGACGCGCGAAACGCTGCTCAAGACTCTGCTGACCCCGCAGGCGAACTGCGGCGGCAAGGTCCCGGTGCTGCTCGCGATCAGCGATTCGCTCGGTTATGAATGCGCGATGAGCACCTGCTCGGTGAGCCTCTGGCCCGCGGTCGATAGCGATGCCACCGATCTGATGAACTTCTATTTCCAACGCGTCGCGACCGATCTCCAGACCGATGCCTGGAGCCTTTTCCGTTTCGGTGCGGCTCGTCGGGACGTGCCTACGGACATCTGGGCCAAGGTCGTGGCGCTGGGCAAGGCCCAGAAGCTCGCGACGCCCGAGGACCTCCTGGCTTTCGAAGCCGCGGTCTCGGGTTCTTACGGCGATTACCTGCCCGAGAACTGGCTCGAAATCTCCCTGAACAAGACGCTCCTCGACCTCTCGAACCTCGAGCAGAGCTTCGCGGGCGTGTTCCCCGACCGGGATCCTATCGAGCAATGGTATTACTCGGATGCGGACGCGCAGTTCGCGCGCCTCGCATACGGCCTTTATCCGCTGGGACCCGTCGATCAAATCCATCAGAAGCTCTTCAACCTGGAGCAGCTGCGCAAGGATTGGCTCGCCGCTCATCCGAATTCCAAGGTGGAAGTCCGCGATCTCTCGCCGCTGCTCGCGCCCCTGCGTTCGATCGCTTCGCAGTATCGCAACCCGCTCTCGAGCTTCAAACCCGAAGCCGAGAAGATCGCCTTGCCTTGGCTCGGCAGCACCAAAAACACGGTGAGTTTCGCTAAGGACGGGCAGGGCGAGACGCCGGGCGACGCTCTCAAGGCCAATCTCCTCTTCGACGAAACCGATGGCGGCTTCGCGGTGAAGGCCCGTTATAAAGAGCAGCTCGCGCTCGCGACGGCTTCGCTCCCCAAGGAAGAAGCGGAAGAGTTCCGCCGCTGGATGGTCGACGTCTGGCTTCCTGCGCGCATCGATTCGCTGCCTTCGCAGTCGAGCGTCAGCGCGGTGGCGATGCCGGTCGCTCTCTTCGATCGCACGGCGCTGACCGCGGAAGAGGCGCGTATGGTGCCTTATTTCTTCGGCCAGGAATTTACGAACGAACTGAATCAGGCGCCGCAGGGCGCGACCGTCAACCAGCTCCCCGACAGCAACACCAATCCCAAGGTGCAGGCGCCGCGCGCCTACTACGGCGCTTCCGTGATGGGCGGCGTGGAGCATCCGTGGACGAGTTTCTGGACC
The DNA here is from genome assembly GCA_030151925.1 of Oligoflexus sp. GTDB lineage: Bacteria > Bdellovibrionota_B > Oligoflexia > Oligoflexales > Oligoflexaceae > Oligoflexus. The sequence goes on along the minus strand of JASLCY010000189.1, from coordinate 2,618 downwards.
TTCCGCAGCGCCGGCATCGGCAGCGGGAAGACGAGCTTCGCGCAGATCCGCGATAGCCTGGTGGCGGACGAGGGTACGATCAAGAATGAAATGAACGCGAACGCGGCGGCTCCGGTTCTCCTGAGCCAAGGCCTGCTCGACGCCACCGACGGCGATAAACTCACCGACCACCAAAAGCTGCTGGTCCAGCTCCATCTCTTCGCGCCTATCTTCGAAAACCGCGGGAAGCAGTATTTCATGCCGGCGGTGGCGTTCTCGAACTACTGCGCGCAGAAACCGAGCACGACGTGGGCCGCCGGCGCGGAATGCCCTTTCCGTTTCCCCGATTACGCGTCTTACAAGAGTTTCATCCAAACGCGCTTCACCCGCGGATTCTGCGCGACCTTGCCGGATTCAGGCCTCGATGCCTATCTCGCTTCGCTCGGTTTGAGCGACAGCCCGGCCTCGATCCAGCAGATCTGCGCCGCGGTCCCCAGCACGACCCGTTTCCCCAAGGCCTGGCTGCAGACCGAAATCCAGCAGATTATCGCGATGGGCAAGGACCCGCACCTGAAGCCGGGCCTCCGGGCGATCCCCGAAGCGATCGGCTGGCTCAAGGCGCAGAAGACCCACAGCACCGTGCAGCTCGTGAAGAGCTATATGAGCCATACGCCTATCCTCGATGGCGGAACCTCGGCTCGTCTCCTGCAGCGTCACGGCGTTTATGAAAGCTTCTACGCGAACCTTCCCGGTGCGGCTCCCGCGTGGCTCAGCTACCTCAGCCGCGACATCGGCCTCCGCGGAACATCGGACGCCTTGAAGGCTCTGGGCAGCACGCCCATCGCCGAAAGCCAGCAGCCCGTGGTCGACTTCCTCGCGATGATCGCCAATAACTATCAGGACGCGTCCGCGAAGAACGATAACACCCTCGGCTTCTTCCTCAAGCTCCTCACGTCGATCGCGAAGAGCGGGTCGGCGCGCGAGACCGTCATCGGCACGCTCGGCAAACCCTACGATCCTTATGCCGGCATCCTGATGTCCTATACCCTGCCGCAGGCGGTGAAGGCGGGCATCTTCCCGGAATTCTCCTGGGACACCTACGCGCCTCTCAAACTCCTCCTGGCCTCGCAGAACCTCTACGTCCTGCAAGGGCTCGTGGCGATCTACGACCGTGATACCCTCGATTGGTTCGACGCCTGGACGAACATCGCGGCCCAATTCCCCGACAACGAGACGATGGCGAACGAATTCCGTCCGCTCCTCAACTGGCTCCGCGCCTATCTCAAGACCTGGGACGCTTCGTCGTCGGCGCAGTTCACGAAGCTCGTCGGCCTCAGGGATTGGCAGGAGCCGCTCGAGGCCGCGACCCATATCTATCGCCTCCAGCGCGCGTCGCTCCCGGACCTCTCGAACCAGTGGCACGAGGCCTTCTATTTCCAGGCCGCGACCCTGTCCCGCACCTTCGTCGAGACCTTGCCGAAGCTGCTGGATCTGAAGGATAAATTCATCGGCGCGGGCGGCGATAAAAACGCCCTGCCGGAAGCCTTCCTCGGCATGATCCAGGGTCCGTTGAAACACGACGGCGCGGAGACCGCGGCTTGGCTCCAGGACGCACGCATGGGCTTCCGCGCTCCGTCCTTCTTCGGTTCGGCGCTGAGGGATAAAGACCTGCGCGCGAAACTCGAGCTCGCCCTGGGCGGCTTCGAGAAGACCGACCTCGACGAGTGGCGGCAGGTGAAAGACGATTGGGACGTGCTCGGCCCGGATTCCCATCGCCTGATCGATTATCTCGCGAAGAACCTCGTCTTGAAGAACGACAGGGCTCTCTATCAGAAGACCGGTCTCCAAAGCATATCGAACGTCACGGGCGATGCGGACCACTGGGCGCAGACCCAGAAAGTGTTCGACGCTTGGCTCGACAGCGACAGCGTGCTCGCGCATTGGCAGGAGGAAAAACAATGAAGACCTCGAACCCCTACGCTCTTGCGTTCACCCTGAGCCTGCTGCTCCTCGGCTGCGGCGGAGGCCATTCATCCAAGCTTCCGGATGCGACCGATCCCCGTAAGGACCAACCGACGACCGGCGCCGACGCCGGCGCGCAACTGCCGGCGCCCTTGCCGGATAATACCACCGCGGCCACGCCCATCCCGCCGAGCCGCGAACCGGATCCGGCGACGATTCCCAGCACGGATACGGCTTCCAGGCCCGTTGCGGAAGTCGTCGATATCTCCACGCCCCTCGCCGCCACGAACCGCCTCTGCACCGACGCGAACTTCGGCAAAGGCAACCTCGAGGCTTGCTACAGCGGCGCGAGCGTCATCTCGCGCTTCGATTCCATACTCCTGCAATTCTCGTTGACTCGTGCGGTCGGGAAGGTCCCTGAGCAGCTGCTCACGAAATTGCTCGAGAAGAACCTCACGGTCAAGGATTCGAACGGAGCCGCGGTCGACGGCCGTTTCATCTGGAAGGATCTCCGCACCCTGATGTTCGATCCTTACGCCGAGCTCAAACCGAACACGACCTATACGATCGCGATCCAATCGGCCGCGAACGACAGCCTCAGGCCGCGTTCGAACCAGGGCCGCATCCTTACGCCCTTCACCTTCCAGGTGCAGACGCAGGGCGCCTTCGGCATGACC